>JAKLJM010000007.1 GCA_023151145.1 Bacteriovoracaceae bacterium
AGAAAGAACTGGGGAAATTGGAACGCTTAGATCCATGGGGGAGAAACGATCTGATATTGTTAAACAATTTGTTCTAGAGAGTTTTATTTTATCAATTGTTGGTATTATCGTTGGTGTTATTTTTTCATCGCTCATGATTTCATTGATTCATGGAGCAAATATTATGACTGAAATGCCAGGTGCTTCGACTCCATTTCAAATTAAAATTCACTTTTTAATGTCATCGGTTGTTTATGCTAGTGTGCTCTCTATGGGGACCGCTCTATTCGCAACTGGTGTTCCTGCTTATAGAGCGGCTAGATTAGATATCGTAGATGCTCTTAGAAAAAATATTTAGTCTATTTCATGAAAAAATAATTCAAATACTTATACTAAGGCTCATTAAAATGAGCCTCAGCTAATTGATCATTTTCTTTTATGGCAAAACATTTGTAACCAAAATCTTTTAGATATCCAATGATTTCATCGGATGAACTTCCCCAGCCATGTCTGAAACGCAAGAAGACGAAAGTGTAATATCTTGAAATTGATTTAAGCTAATATTCTCTTCTATTTTTCTAACGTTGTTAGGGTTAGGTTCAAAGCTAAAGACTTTAATTTGTGGATTAGTAGCTTTTGCCATTAAAGTAAAATATCCGACATTGGCACCAATATCTAAAAAACTTTTTGATGTTGCGAGGAAATTTTTTAAATGAATTTCTGTTTCAGGTTCATGGCTTTTTTTGACAAACATTCTTCTTTGAATACGATCATTAATATTGAGTAACATTTTGTGGCCTGGATTCATTTTGCCAATTTTATTTGTTGAAATAGCTTCAGGTTTCAAATGTTATATTTTGTCTGCAAGCGTGAGTTTTCCTTTGAAGTTAGGAAATTGGGAAATAAATTCAAATGAGAAATTAATCATATCATTCACCTTAAAAAATTATGTACTAAATTAATTATCATGGATTTTTTCCAAAGAGATTGAGAAGGTAAGTTTGTTTAGTTGAGAGGTAAAATCGTCTATAAGGAGTGATCTAGTCACCTTTTGGACTCATTTTAATTGTAATGTCATTATTTTGAATTCTAACAAATCATCTTTGACACCTCTAAGGTGTACTTCTGACACTCCAAAAAGCTCAAGAATTCTAAAATCAGGACCTTATTTAAGCCTTACTTCTCCTTAAAACTTGGCACAGGAACTGCATTGTTAAAATACAGGAAGCCAAGGATAGGTTTCCAAGGAAAAGCCAGGATGGCGAAGAGATTATCAAAGGATTTGATAGTCTAAGGAATAGGAGCTTAGGATGAGACAAAAAGTTTTGATAGTTTTTGCTACATTTGCATCTATCAATAACTCTTTCGCTTTATCTGCAGTGAATATCGCTTGTCCTGTGAAATTTTTAGGGACTGTGGTAGAAGTGAGAGAGTTATCATCAAGCCAATTCCCAAAAGTTTCAGTCACCATTCGTTCAGATGAAATTCAAAAAGGTTCTGTTTCGGAAACAGTAACCCTAGAAGTCTTAAGAGATGGACCTGTTAAATTTCAACCATACAAAAAATATGTTGTTGAAATGAATGATGGTTATCTCTGTCAGGCACAAAGTATAGATTAGTATTTCTCAATTATTAGATCCATGGATGGAGAAGAGTTGAGAATTTTTAGATCAATTTTTTACAAGGATGTAAAAGTTGAACGTGTTAAAAAAGGCGATCATAAGTTTACCCCTCTCTCTTATGATCGCCCTTTTTTCTTTTAAGGGGTTTGCTTATTCATATACTCAAGATTATCAGCGTGGAATATATTGGAGTTCGCTACCTGTTCAGATGACTCGATTTGCGGTTGACTCCAGTGATGGAGCTTTGTTGCAAACCATTGTTGATGAATCAGTCAGCGAGTGGGAAAGTGCCATTGGTAAAGAAATTTGGCAAATATCACCAGTTCAACTTTCATCTAATTATTCTGGAAATTATATACGTTGGTCTTATAACTTTGCACAAGAAACGGGCTACGATGCCACGAGAACATTAGCGGTAACAATTCGTTACAATAATGGAACTCATTTTTCTCAAGTCGTCATCATCTTAAATGCGGGTATTGGGTATTTAAGACAAAATTTTGGTGGAGCTCTGAAAAAAACTATTCTTCACGAACTCGGTCATACTGTAGGTTTAGATCACTCAGAAGAAACCGCCATAATGGCAGCTACACTCGGATCTATTGGAAGTTTACAGTACGATGATATACGAGGAATGAATGCCCTAATCGACGATACCTTATACAAACAACAAATCGGTTATGTTGCCCCTCAAGCAGGAGGGAGCGTGGAAGAAAATAAAGTAGCAGCTTGTGGAACAATCGAAGATATTGGAAATGGGGGAAGTGGTGGTGGCAATCAGTTTATACTGTCTTTAATTTTAGGATTATTGACTGTAATCATTGGGCGCTCATTCAAAAGACCGATTTATTCAGTCGGTTACCGAAGACAATAGGTGGGCAGTTGTGACCTAGTTGTATCGAGTTACGATCATTCAGTTTTGTCACTCAAATTTCAACCATTTTTTCCGATAAGCCCTCTGAAAAGGAGGGCTTTATGGAAGAAAATCAAAGCCTCAATTACATGCTTTACCTTCAATACGATCAAGACCTTGATCGTAGTTATTTTTTACTTTCAGCTATTCTGAGACAACTTAATATCTCTCTCATTCCTATTCAAATGGAAGAGGTAAAACTGTTAGAAAAAAATAAACGTTATCATGCTATCATGGTGAGAAAAAAATATAACGATGCGGTGAAGGCACTTGAATGGAAAAAACGATTCTTAGATTCCGCAATGCTTAGTGGAAGAATTGTCTTACACGACATTTCGTCTTTCAGTGAATTCTCTATCCCAGCAAATTTAGAAAAAAAAGGTGCGTATTTTTTTACAGGCCTTCCTGTTGATTACAAAAAAGTAGCCATGGATTTAGTCGTTAATTTTTATAATGATAAAAACAACACAGATATGTGGCCAGGTGGAAAACGTGCTAAACTATTTGAAGCAGATAAAATTAAAACAGTGAAGTTAGTGAGCAATCAATGAAAGTTCAAATCAGTGAAGAAGCACAAAGAATTTTAGTTATTCTAAAATTAGATGCAAAAAGAGTGTTTGAAAGAATTAAATATCGAGAGTCAGAATATTTAAATGTCTTTTCGATGAAAAGAACCAGAGCACATTTTCCAGAAATTTTTAAGAATCGTTATGATGCTGTCACCGCAAAAGAACTCATGCAATGTAGTGAAGAAGTAATTGTTGGCTTAGATCAATTCTATTCGAAAATAGATGACATTAAGTGGTACCTAAATGTTACTGAAGATATGCCCTCTAAAGTTTCAGATAAAATGCGCCATCATATAAAAGAATTAGAAAATTTTTTTCACATGCTTACGCTTTATATTGATGCTGAATTAGGTCTAGAGCCAAGTGATAAAAAAGCTTTTGAAGCATCTGCCGATTCCGAAAGTGAACCAGACCCTTATTCTTTTACCGCCACTCCTGAATTGAACGAAAGTGAAGAATGAAAATCACAGTTAAATTCGTTTTTATTTTTTTATGCTTAATTCTGTCGACAGCAGCTCGCACCCGAAAGCCCATTCCCGCTGGCCGTTTCGAGGCATTGACGGGAATTAAGGTTTCGTCAGCTTCTAACGCCAATGAAATTAGGGAAAGAAATACTGATTCTCTTTGGGTAAAATATAGCGAATTATTAAGACCAGATTTTAAAGTTTATTTAGCTCCAAGTTTCACCAATGTGGTTTTTCCAGCGCAGTTGAATATTTCCCTGACTAACGAGAAGAGCGCCATTCAATCAATGGACTCTTTGATTTTGTCTGAATTAAAAAGCGATCAAGACTGGTTGATAAAAATGCTCAAGAAAGAGGGAATTGTATTTTTGAAAACGGAAACAAGTCTAAAAGATGTGCAAGCCAGAGCTGAGTTGATGGATTTGGTCGTCCTTTATTTTTCTATTGATACTGGCGAAGTCATCCTGAAAAAAGTCAAATAGCAATTCATGCCCTAATTTTTAAGTCGATTAAAAATTGTTAAAATATCTGTATGGGTTTAAACCGTATTTCTATTTTATTGACATTATTTTTATTATTCGTGGTGAATACAGCGTCGCTTCGTGCTGAAATTGATGACGGACGAGGAAATTTTAGTGGGAGAATTTCTCGCTTTAATCGCGAAATAAATACCTTAAAAATCAAAGTTGATTTTGCTAATTTAAAATACTTGAACTCTCGCGATCGTTTAGAGTTTTGGGATGAACGCAACACCAGTCAAAAATGTCGAGGTTATGTTCTCGGTCGATCTGCAGATTATATTTTAGTAAAAGCACCTGATTTAAAAAGCTGTGAAAAATTCTTGCTTATCACCGCTGGTGCCTATTTAAAATTTTATAGTAAAGACTTAGAGAATAATTTAGAGCTTGGAAAAGATGTCGTGGGCCTATTGCTTAAAAAACGCATGGCGATCGATGGCCAAATGACTTTGCGTCAAAAAGAAATTGATTCTCATCTAGAACGAGTGGGGGCAGTGAATGCTCGCTATGATCTATTGCGAAAGAAACTTGAGCAGGAATGGCAAAAGGAATTGAATGCCCTTGAAGAGGATCGAGTGCAAAGCGTGCGCCTTGCGAAAGATTTAGAGCAACGAAAAGATGAAATAGATAAGAAGCTAGAATTGTACAAAGTACAGGATGAGAACATGACCCTCGATCGTTGGTCTCTTGATTCACGACTCTATTATAAGAAATAAAAAGCTAAATAACGCCCGGCAAAACTCACGAATTTATTGATCATTCTACTCAAATAATTTACTCTTTCTTGTTTTCTTTCATGCAAGGAGGAATTAATGAAAGTCCGTCAAATTTTAGGGCTTCTGATCGCGATATTCGCACTAGAAGTAAATGCGGCTGGTACCTTAGCCGTTGGTAACGTGAACGCTCCACAAGGTGGGGAATTTAAAATGAATTTGGAAGAAGTTCCAACAACACTTCATCCTCTTTCTTCATCAGATGCTTATGCTTCAATGGTACAAGCTTATGTGATGGAATCATTAATGGAAAGAAGTGTGGACACTTATGAGTGGCACCCTGCTTTAGCAAAAGAAGTTGTTGTAGCCAAAGACGGAATGTCTTTTGAGTTCACATTACGTGATGGAGCTACTTGGCATGATGGAAAGCCTGTTACGGTTCAAGACGTAAAGTTTTCTTTTGATGCAGTTACTGACAAAACAAACAAGTACAAAACAGCACACTTACTTTCTTACTATGAAAACATTAAGGAAGCGAAAGTTACTGGTCCCAACAAAATTAAATTCATCGTTGGTAAACCATATTTTGGTAACTTCAATGTTGTTGCTGGTATGACAATTGTTCCTAAGCACATCTATGAAAATGGTGGAAAAGATCTTAATAAAAAATTAGTAGGATCTGGTGCATACATGTTAGATGAGTTTGATAGAGCAAAACATATTCGTTTAAAGAAAAACCCAAAATGGTGGGGAGCAAACGATCCAATGAGAAAAGGCCAAAATAATTTTGGTTCAATTCTTATGAGATTTGTTCAAGATGGAACTATTGCCATCCAAAGAACTGAAAATGGTGACTTTGACTTTATTGGTCTTACTTCAGAAGAATACATGAAGAAAACAAGTGGACCAAAATGGGGCAAAGAAATCGCAAAAGTTAAAATGACAAATAAGGCTCCAAAAGGTTACGGATTCATTGGTCTTAATTTAAAAAACCCAATGTTTACAACAGCTAAAACAAGAAAAGCTCTTTCTCATTTATTCAACCGTGAAGAAATGATTAAGAAGTTTTTATACGACATGTCTCTTCCGGCTGCAGGTCCATGGTACCAACAATCAGATTATGCTGATCCAAACGTAAAAGCTCCGAAGTATGATCCAAAACTTGCTCTTCAAATGTTAAAAGAAGATGGTTGGGCTCCTGGAGCTGATAAGGTTTTGACGAAAAAAGTTGGAAACCAAAATGTTCGTTTAAGTTTCACTATTCTTAATCCAAACAAAGAAGCAGAGAAATATTTAACAATGTTTAAAGAAAACGCAAAGCAAGCTGGTGTTGATGTAAACATTAAGTTAGTAGAGTGGAACGCTTTCATTAAACTTCTTGATGAAAGAAAATTCGAAGCAGTTACACTGGCATGGTCTGGTGGTGATGTAGATTACGATCCAAAGCAAATTTGGCATTCAGAATCTATGGCCAATCAAGGTTCAAACTTCGTTAGCTATGCAAACCCAAAAGTAGATAAGTTAATTGATGAAGCAAGAATCACACTTGATAAACAAGCGCGTGTTAAAAAGTTAAGAGAAGTTTATAAGATGATCGCAGACGATGCTCCTTATATCTTCTGGTTTAACTCTAAATTTGCATTCTATGGAGTTAATAAACGTGTAGGTCGTCCGAAAGACACTTACAACTACGACACTGGTCGTGGGTACTGGTGGTTAACTAAATAATTTTTTGGAGCTCATGTGTTTAATTATATCCTTCGCCGCTTATTAATAATGATACCAACCCTTATTGGGGTTACATTAGTCACGTTTGTTTTAATCAATCTTGCTCCAGGTTCGCCTATTGAGCAGAAAATTCAACAAATGAAATTCGGCGGAGGATCTCAACATTCTGATTCTGGCGGCGGAGGATCTTCAAAGTCCTCTGCTGTTTCTGAAGAAGTTATTGAAGCTCTTAAAAAACAATACGGTTTCGATAAACCGATGCATGTTCGTTACTGGATTTGGTTAACGAATATTGTGAAATTAGATTTTGGCGAATCCTTTACTTATGAAGAGCCGGTTATCGATGTTATTACGTCGAAATTTCCCGTCTCACTTCAGTTCGGAGTGATCTCGTTACTCATGTCTTATATCGTGAGTATTATTTTGGGTGTTGTAAAAGCGGTTAAACATGGTGGGAAGTTTGATTACATCACTAGTTTTATGCTTTTTATTATGTATTCCATTCCGGGCTTCATGTTGGCCATTCTCCTCATTGTTTACTTTGCCGGTGGTGGCTTTTTTGATTGGTTTCCAATTGGAGAGTTATATTCTGACGGCTATGCTGATATGACGTTTTGGCAACAAATTGTCGATAGGGTACATCATTTCATTCTCCCACTTATTTGCTATATGATTGGTTCATTTACAGTTCTTACTATGTTGATGAAAAACTCATTATTAGATGAGGTGAAGAAAGACTATATTCGTACAGCGCGTGCGAAAGGTGTTTCTGAAAAGGTTGTCTATTTAAAACATGCACTAAGAAATGCACTTATCCCTATTGTAACTGGGATTGGTGGATTTTTATCAATATTCTTTGCGGGCTCCCTTCTGTTGGAAACAATTTTTCAACTAGATGGTATGGGATTACTGGGCTACAAGTCGATTTTACAAAGAGATTATAACGTCATTATGGGATTGTTGTTTATTCAATCACTCGTGATGTTGGTTGGAAAAATTCTCTCAGATATTGCATACGTATTAGTTGATCCAAGGATTGATTTCGAATGATAGAAAAATATTTAGTTAAAAGTGTACTAGCAAAAAAACGTTGGAGAATCTTTAAGAAGAATAA
This sequence comes from Bacteriovoracaceae bacterium, assembly GCA_023151145.1. Lineage (GTDB taxonomy): Bacteria > Bdellovibrionota > Bacteriovoracia > Bacteriovoracales > Bacteriovoracaceae > Bacteriovorax. The sequence goes on from JAKLJM010000007.1 coordinate 7,621, forward strand.
GTCTGCCGTAGTTTCGGTTTTTCTCTTATTTTTCTTAGTATTAGGGACTGCACTTTCTCCGTTAATTGCTAATTCTAAACCGCTTTATTTAAGTTACCAAGGTAAGTCGTACTTTCCTGCTTTCGTTGAATACACAGTTGATGATTTTGGAATCAATGATTCATTAGTCATCGATTATCGAAACATAGAATTGGATGCGAATGCTGGAGATAAGGCTCTATGGCCACCAGTTCAATGGGATCCATTTGAAAGTAACTCTAAGGTAGACAGTTATCCTTCAGCACCAAGTTCTATAAACTTAATGGGGACTGATGATCGTGGAAGAGATGTTTTCACTCGATTGTTATATGGGTTTCAATATAGCTTTGGTTTCGCCGTTTCCGTGTGGTTTTTCTCTTTGTTATTGGGAACAGCACTTGGTGGAACGATGGGATACTTCGGTGGTAGAACGGATTTTATTGGTCAGCGTATAGTTGAAATTTTAAGTACCATGCCATTATTCTTCTTATTGATTATTTTGGTATCTATCTTTACTCCAAGTTTAGCGCTGCTCATTGGAATTTCATGTATGTTTGCATGGATTGGAATTTCTTATTATGTAAGAGCTGAATTTCTAAAAAATAGAAATCGTGAATTCGTTGAGGCAGCTAGATCTCTAGGGGCAAGTCATACAAGAATTATCTTTAAACATATTCTTCCAAACTCTTTAACTCCGATTATTACATTTGCACCATTTACCATTGCTGCAGAAATTGTTGGATTAGCTTCATTAGATTATCTAGGGCTTGGGCTTCAAGCTCCAACACCAAGTTGGGGAGAGCTATTATCTCAAGCGCATAAGTATTATTCTATTGCTTGGTGGTTAGCTTTTTATCCTTCTCTTGCTCTATTTATTGTCTTGAACCTTTTAAACTTAATTGGTCAGGGTGTTCGAGATGCAATGGATCCAAACATGACTTAATAAAAAAAGCCAACTCAAGTTGGCTTTTTTTTTCTTAAAATTTATAATCTATACTTCCGATCAATGATCTTCCTGCTTGAGAATAGTTTCTTTCGAGAATATAGCCTTTATTAAAGGCATTTTTTAATTCTAATCCTAAGATCAATTCATTTAATGGACTTTGATAAACGTGGTATTTAAAGAAAAAATCGAAAAGTGTGTATTTGTCGCGTTTATCTTGATTGCTATCAAATTGTTTTCCGACAGCTTGAAATAGAAAACCGGCCTTAAGTTGATCACTTACCGATCTTTGATAATGAAGTTTAGTTAAAGTCGTTGGACGATAGGCTAATTTTTTACTTTGATTAACTGCTTTGGCATTTAAATAACTGGAAGATAAGGAAATACTTTCTGTGTTTGAGTTGAAATTAAGTTCACCTTCAAGTCCATCAATTTTGGCGCCACCGATATTTTCCATTTTTGAGCTAGTTGAATTGTATTGAAATTTATCATCAAATTGAGTTTTAAAATAGGTCATTAAAAAATTCATTTGGCCATTCAACTTTCTTTCAAGGCTTAATTCACCTTGCAGTGATTTTTCTGGAGTTATCGATTCATTTCCTCCAAAACCGTAAAGAGTATAAAGACTAGGAGAGTTGGTCCCTCTCACGACTGAGAGTTTTACAGTGTCATTATCAAAATGATTTCCGATCACAGCACGATAAGAGTAAGCATCATTAAACTTTGAATGTTGATCGAAGCGCAGACTCCCGGAATAAAACAGTGAGCTTATATTCGGTAGTGATTTTTTTTGAAAACCAAGAGCGAGTCCTATTTGATGAGCCTTTTTATTCGCTGAGCCCGAACCTTCATTAAAAGTGATTTCTTCATTAAGAAAATGAGTGCTTAAAGAGTAATCAAAGGTAGAGTTTGATTGGTAAAGAAAATAAATATTACCCTGCTGACTTTCGCCACGATAGCTATAGTAAGTCGATGCAGTTTTTAAGTTTCTTTGATTTTGAGTTACACTGAGGCTAGTTTCAGTTGAGAGTTGATCTGTAAATTCTCCAGAATGTAAAAGGTTAATAGCTTTTTCTTCAACGTAAGCTAAGTTGTTTGCAGCGGCATTAAGTGGATAGGTTTCATCATAGGGAATTTTATTGTTTTTATATTTTACTGAAGTTTCTAGATAGTTTTTTTCATTAATTTCATAATCTAAATTTAAATTTAAATTTTTGCTGATTACTCGATCTTTTTCTTCTTTTTGAGCGGGAGATGTAATGAGTGCAGAACGTGCCCCTGAAGATGTAAAATCCCCAGCTATTTTATAGCCTAATTTATCGATCTTTTGGCGTCGAGATAGACTGAAAGCTTTTTCCCCCCAAGTTTTATTTTCATAACTTTGATGTGTATGAAATTGATGAATAGCATTGGCATCTTTGGCACGCTTAGTTCTGATGAAGATCACGCCGCCTAGTGAGTTCGTAGCAAATAATTGAGCTTGTGCTCCTTTTAAAATTTCAATGCGCTCAATGTCGGCAATATTAAGTTGGTTGAAATTAAAAGCACGGTTAGGATCAGTCGGATCATTGACGACAGCACCATCGATGACCACTGTTGTATGGTAGGAGTCCATTCCACGAATAAAAACGCTACCTGCTTGGCCCGCTCCACCTTTATTAATAGCGTAAATTTGGGAAAATTGTGAAAGAAGTTCAGAGAGTGATTGGCTAGAAGATTGCTTGATCTCTTCTTCTGTGATCACATGAATTTTTTGGTAAGATTCTTTAATATTGTATGGCAATTTTTCAGCTTCAACGCGGATGATATCTTCTGCGTGTAAGAAGATCGGAAAAGTTGCGAGCCAAGCTAGAGCGATTTTTTTTTGTTTCATAAACTAATAGTTCCAATTGTCATTTGAATAAGAATTGAGCAACATAGTAAGTATGCCAAGTCATTTTATTTTAGTCATTTTTGTTTTGATTTTTTCTTCATTTTCCACAAGTGCTAGTTGTTTATTATTGGATCAAGCTAAAGATATCGAGTTGTCTTTTGCCCAGAAGTTTAAACTTAAGCAAGATGAGAAGAATAAGATTTTTTGGTTAAAGCTTGATTCACAAAAAAATTGGCTAGGTTTTAGCGAAAATTCAGCCTTGAAAAAAAATCAAGCTCAATGTCCACAATTGGTCATTAAAAAATTTCCCGAGAGAGTTGTTGCTACGTCCACCACTCAGTTATCTGCTTTTTTAGATCTCAAAGAAATTGATAAATTGATTGGTTTTACACAAATTGAAATGGTTTCGAGTGAACTTATTTTGCAAAAGAGTAAGGCTAAACAATTAAAAAATTTACCATTAAATCCTAATATCGAGGATTTGATTGTTCATAAAGTGGATTTACTTTTGACTTATGCCGTTAGTGATTCTTCTGAGCAGGTTAAGAGCTTTAGCAAAAAACCAAATGGCTTAACAGTACTGGTAATGAATGAATACCTAGAGCCCCATCCTTTGGGAAGAATGGAATGGCTTTTGGTGTATGGAGCTTTATTGAATAAGTTACCATTAGCACAATCCTTATTTCAAGAGCGACTACTCTCTTATCAAAGCTCTGTTGCTTTAATAAAAAATCAGAACCTTCACCCAAAACTTTTATTGGGTGAATATTATAACGGTAAGTGGGTTTACCCAGGGAAAAATAGCGATTTAATGAAGATGGCTGAGGATTTAAAACTCGATATTATTCGGCCGATGAGAAAAAATAGTACGACAACAGGACCAGAGTTTTATAGTTATGAGGAAATTTTACCACTCATTAAAATCAGCCAATTTTGGTACCTACAAACAAGTTATGTTTCAAAAGAACAAATGGCGCAAAAAAATAATCTCTATAAACCATTTTTAAAATTGCATATTATTCAACTTGCCATGGGTGATGTTTCTAAAAACTATAATGACTACTGGGAGACTGGGGTGAATCGTCCAGATCTCGTGATTAAGGATCTGATCACAATTTTTTATCCTGAAATTAAACGTAATCATTTTGCCAATCATAAACTGCTTTGGTTAAATGAATTGCAATGAAATTAAAATTCAGTTTTCTTATCATTTTATTTTTCCTACTTACCATCTTAGCTCTAATGAATGGTCCAATGGATATTGGATTTAGTTCTATTTTTGGCTTTGTACCTACGGGAGTAGAGAATGGAGATGAATTAAATATTGTTTTAAATTATCGTTGGTCTAAAGTGATTATGGCGATGACTGCCTGTGGAGGCTTGGCGATAGCTGGTCTTTTGATGCAAACATATTTTCAAAATCCACTTGCAGGCCCGGATGTTTTTGGTCTCACTAGTGGGGCGAGTTTAGGGGTGGCTCTGGCCATTTTTGCTCAAAGTTCTCTTTTTCAATTCACTTCACTGGAGCTTAACTTCTTAGGGTTTGGAATTGAAGCTTTCGCTGCGTTTATTGGTGCATTTTTAACCTTTTTACTTATTAGTGTCTTATCACTTAAGTTTCGATCAAAAACAGTTTTACTTATCTTGGGTCTCTTAATGGCCAGTTTCCTTAGTGGCTTTTTATCGTTATTAGTTTCTTTAAGTAATAAAGATGAGCTAAGAGATTTTATCAGTTGGGGATTAGGCAGTTTTGAAAAACTGAATTTGATACAATCCCTTTTTATGTTGGTTGCAGTTTTATTTATTTCTATATTGGTTTTCTTAATGTCAAAAGCTCTCAATGTCTTTTATCTCGGAGAGAAATACGCCGCCACATCTGGAGTAAATGTTAAAAAATTCAAAGGGAATGTAATCCTTGCAACTTGTGTACTAACGGCCTTAATTACCGCGGCTTGTGGACCTCTTGCTTTTGTGGGAGTTGTTGCTGCTCATGCTGCCCGTGCCTTTTTTAAAACAGCTCAGCATAAAATTTTGATTCCAGGAACCTTATTGATTGGGGCGAATTTTGGATTAGTCGTTATCATATTTTTATCTTTTCGTTTTTCGCTACCGCTTCCAGCCAATGCCATCATGGGATTTTTAGGAGCACCACTCTTATTGTTTTTTCTTCTAAGAAAGGAGCATAAACACTTATGAGTATCAAGGTTCAAAATCTCACACTCGGTTATCAAGAAAAAATTTTGGCCAAGGAATTAAATTTAAGTTTAATGGCGGGAGAATTAGTTTCTTTAATCGGTCCAAATGGAGTGGGAAAATCAACGCTGTTTAAAACAATGCTTGGCTTACAATCAAAAATTGCAGGTGAGATTCTTATTAATGATCATCGCCTTGAAAGTTTCGATCGTTTTGAATTGGCAAGAACTGTTTCTATGTTATTAACTGATAAAATTGATATCGATTATATAAAAGTGCCAGAGTTAGTTGAACTGGGATCTTTTCCACATCAGGATTTAACAACAGTAAAAGGGCGTAAAGATTTTTATCATCGCTTACTAGACATGAAAGATTTTTTTGGTCTAGGTTATATTTGGCATGAATATTACAATGAACTTTCTGATGGACAAAAACAACGAGTTTTACTAGCTCGAGCAGCAATGCAATCAATGGAAAACTTAATTTTGGATGAACCAACGACTTATTTGGATATAAAAGGTAAGCGTGAATTGTTCAAACTTTTAAAAAGAATATCCCTTGAAAAAAAGGGAGCTGTTTTGTTATCAACTCACGATCTAGATTTAGCATTTGAGTATTCAAGCAAGATATGGGTGATGAGTTGTGATGGGCGAATCATTGAAGGCAGCCCCAATGAGATAAAATCATCAGGGCTTATTAACGAAGTTTTTGGTTTATAATTGTTGCAATGTAAGCTCAGTCGTTTGTTCTTTATTATTTCTGACGTATTTGATTTTTACCTTGTCACCAATTTTAAATTTATCAAGGGTATTGTATAAATCATCGTATGATTCGATTTTATAAGTTTCAATCCCAACAATTAAATCTCCTACATAAAAACGCCCTTGTCGATCACGGGTGATACCCTGGAGCCCTGATTTAGCCGCTGCACCTTTAGGGTCCACAAACTTAATCATGACACCCGTTCTAATGCCAAATCGAGCAGTGAATTGTTCTTCTAATACGGCAATTCCTAGACCTGGACGAATGACTTTTCCATACTTAATGAGTTCGGGAACAATGGATTTAACAGTATCTACAGGAATTGAAAATCCAAGTCCTGCACTTGTGCCAACTCCTGCACCATTGAAAATCATAGTATTAATACCAATGAGTTTTCCTTCAGAGTTTAATAATGGGCCACCAGAGTTTCCTGGATTAATAGAAGCATCAGTTTGAATCATTCCGTGTATAGAGACGCCACCATAACCTCTAATTTTTCTTTCTAAGGCAGAGACACTTCCGGTGGTGAGAGTATGATCTAGTCCCAGTGGGTTACCAATGGCCAAAGCTTTTTGTCCAACTAATAAACTTTTAGATTCACCCACGACAATAGGGTTTAATGTTTTAGGTATCTCAACTAATTTTAAAACTGCAATATCTTTTTTAGGATCAGCTCCTACGAACTTGGCGCGATATTGTTTCTTATCATTTTTAAAAGTAATCATGAATGAATCACCACCATCGACAACGTGGAAATTGGTGACGATATGTCCCGCTTTGTCCCAAACAAAACCGGAACCAACTCCAGCTTCTACTTCAGTGGGATCGAGATCAAAAAAACTTCTGCGTGCCTTTTGAATATTAGAAACGTTGACAACCGAATCAACGGCATTTTGAAAAACACTAATTGAGTTTTTTTCATCCTCTAAAAAATTAGCATTATCTTTTTTCAACGTTGCAGATTGAGCAATGACCGATTGCTGTAAGTTTAAGACCAGAAGCGTAATAAATAAGATTTTTTTCATAGGTTCCTCCTAGTACAACTTGTTAACAATAGATATAATCCTGGAAGACTTTTTGATCAAGTGAGGAAATGGTGGATATTCAATTTTTTAACAAAATGACTGGTAAAATGGATGTGGAAAAAGTCTATGGCGATCAAATGGTCGAGTGGCTTTATCAGTCAAATACTGGAAAAGCCTTATCTGAGGTTTTAGTTAAACCATGGTTAAGTAATTTCTATGGTTCTCTTCAAAATACTTCTTGGAGTAAAGGTAAAATAAAACCATTTATTAAAGATTTTAATATTCCAATCGATGATTTTTTACCAGAAGAGGGCAGAAATCAAGCCGATCCTTATTCTTCATTTAATCAATTTTTTATTCGAAGATTTAAACCAGGTAAACGCCAATACCCACAAGAGAATCATGTGATGGGAGCACCTGCTGAAGCCCGTTATTTTGCTTATGAAAGTATTCAAGACGATGAGTTAATTCCTGTTAAGGGAAAGTTTTTAAATTCACCATTATTACTTGCTAATGAAAAATGGGAAGCAGCCTTTAAAGATGGACCTTGTTTACTGGCGAGACTTTGTCCGGTGGACTACCACCGATATCATTATCCTGATAACGGAAAAGTTCTAGATCATTATCCTGTTCACGGAAAACTTCATTCCGTAAACCCACTAGCTTTGAAAGAGAAGGCGGATATTTTTGCTACCAATGAAAGAGTGGTGACTATTCTAGAGACCGAAAATTTCGGAAAACTAGCCTACGTGGAAGTTGGTGCGATTATGGTGGGGAAAATCATTCAAAGTGGTAGCTTAAAAGATTTTAAGCGCGGTGAAGAGAAAGGCTATTTTCTTTTTGGTGGATCAACAGTGATCATTTTAGGTGAGAAAGGTAAGTGGAAACCTGATGAGCTGATGCTAGAAAATACTAAGAAAAAAATTGAAACCTATCTTCACTTAGGTGCAGCCGTTGCCAATAAGATCTAGCTTAAAATAAGTTGAACTTTTAAAGGAAAATGATCAGAAGGGTAGAGTCCATCTTTATGGCTTGTATCTAGTTCAACACTTTGAGGTTCGAAATGTGGTGTATGTAAAAGCCAATCGATTCTTTGTTGGTGCAGATTATTTCCATTAAATTGATGGTAACTTGCATGTTCGGTATTTTTTAAAATATTCCAAGGGTCAATGAGTGAGACAGAATGTTTCGTAAGAACTTTTCTTGTTTCGCCATCAGGGCTTTCGTTGAAATCTCCCATAATAATTGTAGGAAATTTTTCTAATTCATTTTGGAGCTCAGAAATGAGAACTTGAACTTGTCTAACTCTCGTAAAGTCTAGAACGTGATCTAAATGAGTATTGATAATTAAAAAATGATCAAGAGGTCTTTGGGTGTGAGCAAGTACACTCCAAGTACACAGGCGAGGAAAAGCGCTTTGGAATGAGCTACTACCTGCAATATGAGGAGTTTCACTTAACCAAATATCGCCACTTTTTATGAGTTGAAATTGTCCCTTTTTAACAAAGAGACATGGATACATTCTCTCTTCAATCCATTGGCGATGGCCGGCAATGATTTCATAGCTTCTCAATAGAGATTCGAGTTCACGAAGTTGGGGTTCTCGTCCTTCTTGAGTGCCGATGATGTCTGGTTGAAAATCTAATAGTCTTTCGACTAAAAATTCTTTTCTAAAATTCCAAGAGAACTTTCCATCCGCTGGATTGTCGAATCTTATATTTGAGGAAATGAGCTTTAGCATTGTCATGTTCTTATTCTAGAACACTTTGTTTTCAAATGAGAACACTTTCACCTTCATTAAACTTAAATTTCAACTTAAGTATTTAAAATTTCTCTTTTGAAAAGTTGGCACTGGGCTTGCTTAGTGAAACTTACGAGGGGGAAAGATGGACTTACAAAAAGAAATATTAGAGCGATTTATGGGCAAACATAAAAAACCAACGTTGAAGTTTATTTCACAAAAAACGGGAATCCAAATGACTAGGGTTTTTAGGATTTTGAATGGAGCTACGATGAGTGTTCCGGAATACGAAATTTTTTATCAGTTGGTTTATCAAAACCATGCTTATGTAGATGATTTCATAGAGTTAGCAAGCTTGTGTCAACGTTCATTAAAAGCTTCGGCGGTAGCCGAAATCGCTGATTTAATGAAAAAAAAATTGTGGTTAGTAGAATTAAATAAAGTAGAAAATTAATAGGGGGAAATATGGGGAAGATAAATGGGGCAATGTTAGTGGAAAGAGTTGTTTTAGAGTCATTGAGTAAAGGGGGGAAAACCCTGGCTGAGCTTTCCGAGGACACAGGTCTTAGGGAGAGCATGCTTAATACACTCACTCAGCAGATGGCACAAAAGGGCTGGTTAAGATATGAAAAAGGATTATTTAGTCTGCAATTGGATCATGAGAATTCGTGGCTTACTGAGATCAATAGAAAGGAGAATTTAAATAGTGAAACCAAGGAATTGATGAATTCCCTGTCAGAGCTATATTTTAAGGAGAACTCAGGTCTATTAAAGGTTCAAAAACTCATGTTAAATGACCAAGAAGAGAGGATTTTAAACTCCCATTTAAAAAATTTAGAATGCTTTTTTCAAAACGTGAGAGACGAAAGACGAAGAAAGCCGAAAGCTGATAGGACAGAAAAACAGCGAATCGTTATCTGGGGGGCTAGTTTTTATAGCGATCTTTTAAAGATGAATCTGCAAGCGGTCTAAGGCCCTAGTTATTTAACGCCATGCAATTTTTTTATTTTTTAAAAATCCATATTGACGAAAACTCAAGTAAAGTAGTACAAAATTAAAGCTCAATTTTATTGCGCATAAAAACAAATTACTGTCATCTATCGAGTCGAAAACAAGGAGAATGGAAGATGAAAAAATTATTAGCATTAGTTATGATCGTTGCTGCTGTATCTTTTGGTTGTTCAAAAAAAGAAGAAGCTCCAACTACTGAAGCTGCACCTGCTACTGAAGCTGCTGCAACTACTGAAGCTGCTCCAGCTACTGACGCTGCTGCAACTACAGAAGCTGCTCCTGTTGAAGCTGCTCCTGCTGCTGACGCTGCTGCAGCACAATAATTGTCAATTACCGCTTAAAAGCGTGTGACATAAACAGAAGCCACCCTTTGGGTGGCTTTTGTTTTTTTAGGGACTATTTTTTATTGTTTCACTAAGTTTCTGATAAATTTCTTCGCAAACATCCGTTGTTAATAATCCCATACCACAAGTAAAAGAAACAAATTCAGCCTGAGTGTTTATTTTATCTAGTCTTGGATCAATTCCTGCAATGAGGAGTTTCTGATTAAGAGAAAATTCTGGGTTTAAGTTTAAGTCTAAGGCGAGATATGCAGTTGGCCACTCAGGAAAAAAATCAAATTGAATCTTTTGGCAACTATGAACAACAACGAGAAATTCCAAAGATGTAATTGTTCTCATAACGTTTTCTAGTTGGGATTGTTCTTGAAAATCTTTCGGTGGAATTGGTTCATCAAGTTGCACATAAATTGTTTGATGCGAGGAGTTTTTTATTTTAGTTAAGCTGCTTAAAATTTCATTGAGAATTTGATGATAATCAATTTTTTTTTCACAATTTTGGTTCATGTGCTTATAGGTTATTGGACCAATTAATTGCACCTTAAACTGTGGTTTATTAGTAATATTGTCGTACATTTTCAAGCGTTCAATAAGTTCTTCCGAAGAATTTAATAAAAAATTTTCCTGTAATTGGGGTAATTCAGGAATAAAAGGTAAATGATGGCGAAGTGAAAAGTTTTCTGCTTCGTTGGAATTTTTAAAAGGCAATGAGCCAATACCTGTCATTTTCATTTTCAATCCAAATTTAAAATAAACTTATGGAATAGAGCCTAGCCTTAATAAGAAATAGAGCAATATAATTAATTATAACGTTTATTGATGAATTTTAAATAGGATGTTGTACTAATGGAAAATGAATTTTTAAGAGCAACCATAAATCCATTGGGTGCAGAATTAATCTCACTTTACAATAAAAAAACCAACGAAGAAATTATTTGGCAAGCAGACAAAGCGATCTGGGGACGACATGCTCCAGTGCTTTTTCCAATTGTGGGAAAATTAAAAGATGATCACTATGTTTATCTAGATAAGAGATATCAATTATGTCAGCACGGTTTCGCTCGGGATCTAGAGCATACAATGATTTCAGAAAATGAATATGAATTAAAAAGTAGTGAGATAACAAAAAAACATTTTCCATTTGATTTTATCTTAAAAACTTTTTATCGCTTAGAAAAAAATTTTATTCATATTACTTATCGAGTTGAAAATCACGGTGATGAAATTATGCCATTCTCAATTGGTGCTCATACTGGTTTTGCACTTACTGGAAACGCACCTCTTCGAGTGGAGTTTGAACATAAAGAAGCTGGAGTCTATCGTTTAAAAAATGGGTTAGTAGATTTCTCTAACGCTAATCGAGCCGAACTGGTATGGAATTTAAAAGATGAGAATTTTAAAAATGATGCCATGATCTTTAAAAATCTAAAATCAAAATGGGTAAAACTATACGAAGAAGATTTGCTAGTGACACTTCACTTTCAAAATATACCATTTTTTGGAATGTGGGCAAAACCTAATTTACCTTTTTTATGTCTAGAGCCCTGGTGGGGGATTGCGGATACAACACTAAGCTCAGGGAACATCATGGAAAAAGTGGGGATACAAGCTTTAGCGGCCCATACTTATGAAGAATATACTTACTCTATTGAAGTCAATATTTAGGAAACGAAATGAATAAAAAATTAGGAATGTTATTAGGTCTACATGTTGGTGACTGTATGGGAGTTACGTTGGAATTTCAACCAGCAGTTAAAGAGAAAGACCAATGGCAAAAAGAGATGCTAGGTGGGGGAGAGTTTAATTTTCCTATAGGGATCGGATCAGATGATTCTGATTTGATGATTTGTGTCCTTAGGTCACTAAAGTACGGTCAATTGGATGAAGAAAATTTAAAAAATGAATTTATCAAATGGTTTGAATCTGGACCTAAAGATGTCGGCAATACAACTAAAAGAGCGATGAAGAATCTAAGTGAAGGCGCTTCAGTCTTATAATGAAGAGGGTACGAATACCAATGGTTCACTAATGCGTTGTGCTCCAATGGCTTTGATTAGCACTCGAGTAACCTTGTCAGAGTTAAGTGAGTCTGTGCGACGACAAACAGCTTCGACTCATGCTCATCCAGAGTGTGTACAAATGGATTGGGTATTAATTGTGTTATTGTCTAAAATTTTAAATGACTCGTTAAGTAAGGATGAACTATTTGAAGTCGCCTTAGAAGAGATTAGTTCTTTTTCATTCGAATTAGGAATCAGTTTTAAAAAACTAAAAGAAGAAAAATGGGATGATGTAACAAATGGAGGAAGAGCATTTGAGACTTTAAAGTCAGCTTTTTGGGCTTTTTATCATTACGATAATTATCGTGAGGGAATAATCGCCATTATTAATCGTGGAAATGATAGTGATACGACTGCTGCTGTTGCAGGGGCATTGTTTGGCGCCTATTACGGCGAAAAAACCATTCCCAAAGAATGGGCCGAAAAAGTTAATTATAAAAACGAAATCGAAGATTTGCTAAAATCAATTGAGGAATAATGAAGAGTTTAATTTTAACATTAGTTTCTTTATGTCTATCAACGAGCTGTTTTGCGAAAGTTGAAAAGAATTTTTTTAATGTCGAGACAGTTTTAGATTTAGGTGAAGATGTCATTTGGAGTATTGATTTTTTACCGAGTAATCCTCATATAGTTGTTTTTTCAGAACGAGGAGGGAAATTAAAATATTTAAATTCCATCACAAAAAAAACTCAAGCAATTAATGGGGTTCCCGAGGTCTTTGCTGCTGGTCAGGGGGGATTGTTAGATATTGCTTTTGATAAAAATGACGATATTTATTTTACCTATTCGCAAAAGTTGCCTAAAGGAAAAAACACAACAGCATTATTTAAAGGAAAGATAGATTTTGAAAAAAATTCATTAAGTGGAAAAACCATTTTCTCCGCCAAAGCTGAATCTAGTGATGGGTATCACTTTGGATCAAGAATTGTCCTAGAAAAAGATGCACTATATATTGGAGTAGGGGAGAGAAATGACCGAGATAAATCTCAAGACTTAGCCTATCACCACGGTAAAATTTTAAAGTTAACAAGAGAAGGAAAAGCTTATCATTCGAATCCATTTATAAATCAAAAAAATGCTCTTCCTGAAATTTACTCTTACGGGCATCGAAACCCACAGGGATTGATCAAGTTGTTAAATGGTTCTTTGGTCAATAGTGAGTTTGGTCCAAGGGGTGGAGACGAATTAAATATTATTTTAGCTGGAAAAAATTACGGATGGCCGGTTATTACCTACGGTAAAGAATATTGGGGACCAAAAATCGGAACAACTCAACAGGCGGGAATGGAGCAACCAATTCATTATTGGGCACCTTCGATAAGTCCATCTGGTATCGTTGAATATCAAGGTGAAATATTTAAAGAGTTTAATGGTCATATTTTTATTGCGAATTTAAGTGGGCAGCATTTAAGAAGAGTTGTGATGAAAGAACAAAAAGTGACGGAAGAATATGAATATTTAAATGACTTAGATGAACGTTTTAGAGATGTGCAAGTAGGTCCAGAAGGTGCAATTTATATATCAACAGATAGTGGAAAAATTTTAAAGTTAACAAAGAAAAAATAAACTTAACCTAGGTATCCGTGTTCTTCTAGCATTTGAGTGATTAAATCTGTAAAGAGAACACGAGTATCTTTTTTCTCAGGGGATTCTTCACAACATTGCAAATATCCCAGCATTTTTCTAAAATCAGTTTTGCGTTCAGATTTTTTTAACCATGTATGGAAAGTATAGATGCCTTCTAGCCAGTCTTTTAAGGTGTAGATGGATTTATCAACTGTCTGGAATAAATAATGAATGCCGCTGATTCCAACAGGTCTTTCTTTTGAGTCTTGATAAAGCAATTGAATAATTAAAACAAAATGATCGAGGTCGCGACTATTTTCTTGAAGACGATGTATTTCTTTATCTGAAATAAGTTTTTCATTTAAAGTCGTCCTGGCAAATATAATGGCTTCATCCCAAGTCATGATGTCCCTATTTATAAGATAAATTTGGATTTAACCACTTTTCAATCTTTTCAACACTCATATGCTTACGTTGAGCATAATTCTCAATTTGATCTCGAGCAATTTGGCCAACATTAAAATACTTAGATTTTGGATGGTGAAAAAAGTAACCACTAACTGTACTTGGTGGATTCATGGCAAAACTTTCGGTAAGTGTTGCTTGAAGATTTTTTTCAACATCTAAAATTTTCCATAGTGTTTCTTTTTCAGTGTGATCAGGACAAGCCGGATAACCTGGCGCTGGACGAATTCCGCGATATTTTTCTTGAATCAAATCTTCAATACTTAAATTTTCGTTAGCACCATAACCCCAAAGAGTTCTGACATGTTTATGCAAATATTCTGCATAAGCTTCAGCTAAACGATCACCAATTGCTTTTACCATAATAGATGAATAGTCATCGCCCTTAACTTCATATTCCTTGGCCAAACGTTCAACTTGATCACCGATTGTTACAACAAAAGCCCCTATTGAATCGTTTGATTTAAGATCAGAGGCAACAAAGTCTGCAAGGCAATACTGGGCTGAACCCTCAAGTTCTTTTGCTTTTTGTTGTCTTAGAAAATGTAATGTTGCAAAAGCTTGGGTGCTATTTGGTTGATACAGATGAACGTCTTCATTTTCACTTACAGCATGCCAAATTCCGTAGACAGCTTTTGGCTGTAAAAGGTTTTCTTTGATAATTTTATTTAGCATTAATTCGGCATCGTGAAAGAGTTTTTTAGCTTCATCACCATAATCAGGATGATTAAAGATTTTTGGATATGTCCCTTTCAGTTCCCAGGTCCAAAAGAATGGAGACCAATCAATAAAAGTTGCCAGTTCCTTAACAGAAACTTGATGTTGAAAGACACCTGACTCAGGAATTTTTGGAATATCGAATTTTTCTTCACTATGAAATTTATCATGTCGAGCTTCTTCAAAACTTAAAAGTTCAGAATGTTGGCCAAGGGCTTTGATATGTCTTTCTTTTAATTTTGAATAACTGACTTTTAAATCATTAAAATATTTTTCTCTTTTCTCAGGAGTTGAAAGGAGGGTTAAAACTTCAACAACTAATGAAGCATCGTTTACATGAACAACTGGTGATGAATAATGATCGGCAATTTTAATGGCGGTATGAGCTTTTGATGTTGTTGCCCCACCGATGAGTACAGGTATATTTATACCTAGTCGGTTAAATTCTTGTACGTTGGCTATCATCTCATCTAATGATGGAGTAATTAAACCAGACAAACCAACAAATTGCGCCTGATGTTCATTAATAGCATGAATAATGTCTTTAACGTGTACCATGACTCCAAGGTCAACAACTTTATATCCATTACAGCCTAAAACGACGGCGACAATATTTTTCCCGATATCGTGAACATCACCTTTAACTGTAGCAATGACAAATGTTCCTTGATTGCTAACTCCCATCGGGTTGTTGCGTTTTTCCTCTTCCATGTAGGGTTGAAGATAGGCGACGGCTTTTTTCATTACTCTTGCTGATTTTACAACTTGAGGTAAGAACATTTTTCCTTGACCAAAAAGTTCACCAACAACTTTCATTGCTTCCATCAATGGACCTTCAATAACATTTAATGGTCGCTGATATTTAATGCGAGCCTCTTCTGTATCAATTTCAATATAGCTATCGATACCTTTGACAAGGGAGTAGTTCATTCTTTCTTCAAGCGAGAAATTTCGCCATTCTTCAACTAGTGTTGCTTTTTCGGTGTTTTGTCCCTTGAGAGATTCTGCTAGTTGAATTAATTCTTCAGTGGCTTCCGAATGTGTATTTAAAATCACAGCTTCACATTTATTTTTTAGCTCGGGATTTATTTCGTCGTAAACCGCCAGCATACCAGCATTTACGATTCCCATATCAAGACCAGCTTGAATGGCATGGTATAAAAAGACTGAGTGCATGGCTTCTCTTACGATATTATTGCCACGAAAAGAAAAAGATAGATTTGAGACACCACCAGAAGTAAGTGCACCTGGACACTTGATTTTAATTTCTTTAATGGCCTCAATGAAATTTAAAGCATAACGATCATGTTCTTCAATTCCGGTTGCAACAGTTAATATATTGCAATCAAAAATAATATCAGTTGGATCGAAGTTTAGTTTTTCAACTAATAGGTTATAGGCCCTTACACAAATTCGGACTTTTTCTTCGGTAGAAACAGCTTGGCCTAACTCATCAAAAGCCATAACTACAACAGCAGCACCATATCTTTTACAAAGCTCTGCATGTTGAAGAAATTGTTCTTCGCCTTCTTTTAGTGAAATTGAATTAACTATTCCTTTTCCTTGTAAACATTTTAAACCAGCTTCAATGACTTCCCATTTTGAAGAGTCAATCATGATTGGAACTTTCGCAATATCAGGTTCTGAGGCAACAAGGTTTAAAAAATGGACCATGCATGCTTTTGAATCAAGAAGTCCTTCATCAAAATTGATATCGATAATATTCGCTCCGTTCTCTACTTGTTGACGAGCTACTTTTAAGGCTTCATCAAAGTTGTTTGCTTTAATAAGTTTAGAGAATAAAGGAGAGCCAGTGACATTCGTTCTTTCACCAACCATGTAAAAAGGTTTATTTTTTTCGTTTGCAAGCTCTAGGTTAAGGGCCTCAAGTCCTGAGAGACGAGTTTGTTTTTTGATTGTTTGAATTTTTCTTGGGGTTCTATTATTGAGTTTTTGAGCTATTGCCTTAATAT
>JAKLJM010000391.1 GCA_023151145.1 Bacteriovoracaceae bacterium
TAAGAGCGGCTTTTTTGGCTGCACGACTCATAGATTTATAAAGTCGCCAGTTGACAATTGAGGGGCCATATTTGGGGTGGCTTAAAAGCCATGCTTCTAATTTCTCAGAGCTGCGTCCAAAAAAATAAGCCGCCAAAATGAAAAATATAGTTCCCGGCATTACTGGCAAGATCACTCCAATGATACCTAAAATAACACATGAAATTCCTATAAGCAAAAAAACAGATCTTTTCAAATTTCCCTCTATAAGAGGCTTATACCTTTGCCCTTAAAAAGCAGCAAGAATAAAGATAAAATCTAACACTTCAAATATTGATCTCTTGCCCTGATTTTTGGATTGTAAAGAATCTAATTGGAGAAAAACTTAAGAATAGATTTTATAGTTTCAGCTCTATTCATAGTAAAAGAGTGATCAAGCTCCAATTCGGTATAAGTTACATGAGAACCTAAATAAGGTAGCAGACTCTTTGTAGTTACTTCTGGAACAGCTAAGTCATTTTTAGCCTGTAAAATTTTTATTTTTTGAGAGATTGGTTTGTTTTTGAAAAAAGCTACGAGATCGTATTTGTCTTGAATGAATTGAAAATCTTTTAAAATTTGTTTTTTATTGGTCTCATAAAAGCAATGAGGATATTCAGTAAAAAGGGCGTCGATAAATTGATTTAAATTTTTATTTTTTGGAATTTGATTAAATGGTGATAAAAGGACTAGCCTTGCAGTTTGTTTGTTAAATTTTCGCAGAAGATTTAAAGAAATAAAACCTCCCCAGCTGTGGCCCACAAAGTGTATTTTTTTATAATTTCCTAACTTTAAGTGATGCGCTACAAATTTTTCTGCGTTGGTTAATGATTTAATGAAATTGAATTTCCCAAGAGATTCCCCAAGCCCTTCATAGTGATGAACTAAAATGTTGTAAGGTGTTTTTGTTCCAAGTGCATGCGCAATATCTTTGTTACGATTTTTTTGTGAAGGAAAACCATGAAAAATAAATATAGCTTCGTCGTTTTTTCCAGTGTACTTGTATTGGAAACAATTTTTGAAGTGATCAAGTCCTTGATACATGGTTAATCCTTAAGTAATTATAAATCCGTTTACTCTTTGACCGCACTTTGATAGTTTACGTTTATGCAAATAAAAAAAAAGCATAATCTTCTGTGGTTTAAAATCGGCCTTTATCTTTTCCTATTGTATGTGGTTTTTTCTGCAATGCAATATTCTAGATCTACAACGTTTACAGAAAAATTAGTCCTCTTTTTTGGTCCATCGCCTTTGGTCGACAAAAGCCTAACTCTTAAGCAAAATCAGTCTTGGTGTGTAGAGAAACCAATTATTATTGCCTACCTGGAAAAAGATATCTTTATAACAGATCGAGAAAGTATAGAATGGCTATGTAATATAATTGGAGAAAGTTATCAAAAAAGCGAACTTGAGGGGTTGAAGTGGACGATAAAACTAGAGTCAAGAAACTCGCAGGGGCAAGTTCACCAGATTAATGTAGATTCCACGTTAAGCTATATAAAAACTAAGGAATTGATCTACAAGACATCCAAGTTCAAGCATGATTTCGAAAAAGTTTTTGGACAAAAATAACCTAAATTCTTGACTTAGAAATCAATTTAAAATAATTTGTATCTTCGACCATGTTCAGGAGTAGCTCAGTTGGTAGAGCAAGCGGCTGTTAACCGCTTGGTCGGGGGTTCGAGTCCCTCCTCCTGAGCCACTTTTCTCTTCGTAAGTATTTGAAATTACGGTGTTTTTTTAAATTCAATTTACAATTTGGTGCAGAAGGTTCACTCGTAATTCCCGATACTTAAAATGAGGGGTAGCGAGTGGGAATTTTTTTGGATTTTCCAAATGAAAATTCTCTGTCAATTAGAGAGGAGAATGTTTTTTTGTGAAATGGAATGATCTCGATCTAGAAATTCCGCTATCTGATTCGCAAGTCGGATCAATTAGGCCTACGATCGAAAAATTCCTTAGAGAGAGCCGGCATCACTTTTGCGAACCAAAAATAGAAAATAGTTTTCTACGAATAAATTCGAGTGACCTCATTAACCTTTTGGACCGAGCTGAATGTCTAAATGAGTTTGATTATTTTCGATTTAGATCTCTTGCCGTGAAAGCTATCTCAAAAATTGGAAGACGAAAAAGAGATCCACTCATTGTGCAGCATTATAGACGTTGTGAGGAAATTGTGAGAAATTTAAAATCACAGGAGTGAAATGAAGTTTGCATATGAGGATTTACATCATAAACAGTTTGAAGAATTAGTAGTCCTAATTTGCAGAAAATTATTTGGAATTTCAGTTCAAAATTTCTCCGATGGCGCTGATGGCGGAAGAGATTCTCGATTCTCAGGTACAGCAGAAAACTATCCGAGTAAGGCAAGTCCTTGGAATGGCAAAACAGTCATTCAAGCTAAACACACAAATGGCTATAATAAGTCTTT
>JAKLJM010000392.1 GCA_023151145.1 Bacteriovoracaceae bacterium
TAATGGTTTTTCTGGTTACCAAACTGATCGGTCGTGTGGCTTTTAGTTTTCGATACTCATTAGGTTTTAGCCCTAATTCTCGCGCCATGGCTTTAGGTAATATTCCAAAACCAATGCCAACTTTACACATTTGATAAACAGCTAGAAATGATTCCACTGGAAGCAAATCATTAACAAATAAATTACCATGTTCTCTTTTTAGCGTCTCCCCTGAAGCTTTCCAGGTAGCAGAATTTTCTTCAATCATAATTAGAGGAAAACTTTTCATATGGACTTTGTTGGAAAATTTTTCTAAGTTTGGAGCAATTAAGACTAGGGGTTCATCGCCTAGTTTAAAACTCACTAATTCTTTTCTTTCATCATTATAGGTACAAATTCCCATTTGATATTTTCCGAGAGAAATATTTTCTAAGAGCATGAGACTTCTATGAACGTGAAAATTTAAATGTAGTTTTTTAAATTGTTTTTGAGCATCTTTTACTACTAAGGGGCCAAATGAACCGGCAATAGAATCTGAAAGCCCTAGAGAAAAATGAAAGCTTTGATCTTCTTTGTTTTTTCCCATGGATTCTTTTAATCCTTTCAGTTCTTCATATAAAGGTTTGGCTTTTCGTAAAAATTCGTGGGCAAAAGCGGTGAGGACAATTTTTCTTCCTTTCGGCTCAGTGAGTTTTTGACCAAGTTCGTCTTCTAAGGCCATCAGTCGTTTACTAACTGCGGATTGTGTGAGTCTTAAGCGAACGGCCGAAAGACTGACTGTTTCATATTTTTCTAAGGCTAAAAGTGCCTCTATTCCGTCCAACATTCCAACCACCTAAAATTGCTAATATTATTCCTTTTTGGAATATATTATATTCTAATTATTCATTTTAATAATATGTGAAATATCCGTAAAATAAAAGTGAGAATATGACGAAAAGTGGGGGATTTGAATTGAACACTTTTTGATGACTTGTAGAACTTATAAATCTATAATGAATTATTACCAAAATTTAATTAGACCATAACACTCATCACTTAAATGATTAAGGAGTATTACCATGAGTAAAACAAAAAAAACACTTACCGTAGGAAGTAAAAATTATGCTTACTACAGCTTAAAAGAAGCAAAGGCACTGGGGTTATCAGATATTGATAAACTTCCAAAGTCTCTAAAGGTGCTTCTAGAAAACATTTTAAGAAATGAAAATGGGAAAGATGTTACTTTTGATGACGCTAAAGCCATCAATGATTGGACCGCGACAAAAAAATCAGATCGTGAAATCTCTTATTATCCAGCACGCGTTCTTATGCAAGACTTCACAGGAGTTCCTGCCGTTGTTGACTTAGCCGCGATGAGAGAAGCGATGAAAAAAATTGGTGGAGATCCAAAAAAGATCAACCCACTTATTCCTGTTGACCTAGTAATTGACCACTCTGTTGCAGTGGATTTTTTTGGTAAGTCTGATTCATATGATAAAAACGTGGCACTTGAATATGAAAGAAATAAAGAAAGATATACGTTTTTAAAATGGGGACAAAAAGCTTTTAAAAATTTCCGAGTTGTTCCTCCAGGAACAGGAATTTGTCACCAAGTTAACTTAGAGTATTTAGCTCAAGGTGTTTGGACAAAAACTGAAAACGGCGAAACCACAGCTTACCCAGATACATGTGTAGGAACAGATTCTCATACAACTATGATCAACGGTCTAGCTGTTCTTGGGTGGGGTGTTGGTGGTATCGAAGCTGAAGCAGCAATGCTTGGACAAGCGGTAACAATGACGGTTCCTGAAGTAGTAGGCTTTAAACTTACCGGATCACCAAAAGAAGGAATTACGGCAACTGATATCGTTTTAACTGTAACTCAAATGTTACGTAAACACGGAGTTGTAGAAAAATTCGTTGAGTTCTATGGTTCAGGTGTAAAAGTATTAACTCTTGCGGATAGAGCGACTATCGCAAACATGGCACCAGAATATGGAGCCACTTGTGGATTCTTCCCCGTAGATGAAAAAACCATTGATTACTTAAAATTTACAGGAAGATCAGATGAACAAGTAGCTTTAGTTGAAGCTTATGCAAAAGAGCAGGGTCTTTGGTTAAATGCAGGGGACGCTGATCCAGTTTTCACTTCGAATCTTGAATTAGATCTAGGAACTGTTGTTCCAAGCTTAGCGGGACCCAAACGTCCTCAAGATAGAATTGAATTATCAAAAGCTAGTGACGCATTTAAAACAGAACTTGCCAATGGATTTAAAATTAATCCTGAAACAGCAACAACTGAATATGCAGTAGAAGGTGCAGACTTTAAACTTAAGCATGGTGACGTGGCGATTGCGACGATTACTTCGTGTACCAATACATCTAACCCAGGGGTTATGATTGCAGCTGGTCTTGTGGCGAAAAAAGCTAGAGCGCTAGGATTAGTTTCTAAGCCATGGGTTAAAACAGC
>JAKLJM010000393.1 GCA_023151145.1 Bacteriovoracaceae bacterium
AAGTTTTTAGTTATTACCTTTGTTCCACATCCTTCATTTGTTCTTAAAAATCAAAGAGCATTCTTACTTAACACCTATGCTGAAAGAAGAGAGATGTTAAGAGAAATTGGTGTGGAGTATCTTTTAGAAATCGATTTCAATCGTGACTTCAGCACACTTACTCCTGGAGATTTTTTAGACACATATGTCTTTAATCACTCTGGCATTGCTAAGATGTTTTTAGGGCATGATTTTGCGTTCGGTGCTAATAAATCAGGTGATTTTAAGTTCGTAAAAGATTATTGCGTGAATAAAAAGATAGATCTGCTCATTCAAGATGAATACAAGTTTAATAGTGCAAACGTTTCATCAAGTGCCGTTAGGGCCCAAGTTAAAAATGGAGCTATGGATGTAGCCTCTAATCTTCTGGGGAGAAATTATTTTATCTCAGGACGAGTGATTAAGGGGGCTGGCAGAGGGAAACAAATTGGTTTTCCAACAGCTAATTTAGGTTATGAACGTGAATGTATTGTACCGTCTAATGGTGTTTATATTACCAGAACCTATTTTAAAGAAATGACTTATCAAAGTGTGACCAATGTTGGGCATAATCCTACTTTTAATACTGGTTTAGATATTCACGTTGAGACACATGTCTTAGATTTTAATTTGGATATTTACGGTGAAGAAATTCGCGTCGAGTTTATTAAAAAATTGAGAGATGAAAAAAAGTTTTCAAGCGCTAACGAATTAATTCAACAAATAAAGATGGATGTTGAAAACTCAAGAAAATATTTTATTTAATGAAAAAATATGCATTAATTGGAAAAAATATTTCTCACTCTAAATCCCCTGAGATGTATAAGAAAATCATCTCGGATAGCTTTAGTTACGATTTATTAGATTATTCTTCAGAAAATGATTTACCGTTTTTGAGCTATCTTATGCATCATTATGATGGCATCAATATTACTGCTCCTTATAAGAGACATTATTTATCTCAAGTAGAACTCACTGACGTTGCTGCAAAAGTTGGGGCAATTAATTGTCTAGCTTTTAAAGACGGAAAAGCATTTGGAACAAATACTGATTACCTAGCATTCAAAAAATTAATTCAGTTAAAAACATTAACAAACTTTTCTGAAGTAATCGTCTTAGGTAGTGGGGCAATGGCCCAAATGGTCGAGTTAGCTTTGGTTGATTTGAAACAGACCTATAGGACCATTTCAAGAAAACAGCATGGTGACTTAGCCGTTTTTGATTTTTCAAAACTAGAAAATGAAATTGGCCGACCAGTTTTGTATGTTAATTGCTGTGCTCGTGAATATATTTTTAAATCACATTTGGTTTTTCCGAATTCATTTTTTTGGGATATGAACTATTCAAACCCTGAACAAGTGCAATTTTTTCAAAATTCTCACCAGCAATATGAAGATGGTCTCTCTTTATTATTCGAACAAGCACGTTTTGCCGTAGATTTTTGGTCAACTATTTAACTAGTGAAAAACTCATTTAGGTTTTTTTCTAAACTACCGAAAAGTTGAAAAAATCACAGAGATAACATGTTTAGAAAAGAATTTGCCGACGTTATTACGAAAACTGGTATGGTTCCTCTCAAGGATCTACGACCGCTCATCCTTCAAGATAAGGATCCTTTAGTCGTTGGTGAAGTTGGCCTTTTAGAATTTAAATTTTTCGATGATATAAAATTCGCAAAACAAATTTCTGAACTTTATGAAATTCCTTATATTGATTTGGCTAGAGCGAAAATCCCAGAGAGAACGCTTCAGCTCATTAAAAAATCAGATATCATTAAATTTCGAGCAATTCCTATTCAAAAGAATTCCAAAGAAGTTTCAATCGCTATCTATGATCCATCAATTAAAAAATTACAAAGTGAACTACAAACTTTATTTCAACATCCAGTAAGTTTTATTCTTACGAATTTGTCTGCCTGGGGATCTATCTTTGCAGGTATTCCAGAAAGCATTGAAGATATTCTTACAACCATAAGAGAAGTAAAGCCTGAAGCGCAAGCGAATCAAAACGTAAAAGAAGAAGATATCGGGGAAGATGTTATTTCTCGAGTAAATGAAATTCTAGCACGTGCTTTTATTTTAAAAGCTTCTGATATACACGTTGAACCTTACGAACATAATTTCAGAATTCGTTTTCGAATAGATGGTAACCTTCAAGAGGTTGATCGCCCGGATAAAAAGTTTATGCTGCCAATGATTTCACGTTTAAAAATCATGGCCCAAATGGATATCTCTGAAAAACGAAAGCCACAAGATGGTCGTATTAAGCTTGAGATTGTAGGTAAGCCTATCGATTACAGGGTTTCTTCACTTCCAACTCTCTTCGGAGAAAAAATGGTTCTTCGACTTCTAGATTCATCGAATCTACAGTTGGATATGACCAAGCTTGGATTTGAGGCGAAACAAC
>JAKLJM010000394.1 GCA_023151145.1 Bacteriovoracaceae bacterium
GTTTTACTCCAACTAAATAATATGACCAAAGTGAGCGCCAAGCTGGGAGAAATTGGTCACGTTCATTTTTTTTCAATAAATTAATTTCTGTTTCAGCTTCTTTGATGAAAGAAAGCAATGCTCTTTCGGTAACAAATAGGTCAGGTAAATAAGACCCAATAAAATCTTGAAGAAAACTAACATGGTCTAAATGCCGTCTAAAAGATTGAAGATTCTCTAAAAGTTCATTATTCACTCCAAATTCCCCATAAAAGAAATTTGCCGACAAATAATCTACACCATCTGACTTTAAATGTTTTATACTTTTAAATTCACGCTCTTTTAAACCAAAATATTTTTGCCAATCTGAAAATGGCACTTCGTGTTTTGTTTTATAAACACTGATCAAAGCTAAATCATGCCAAAATTTTAACATGTCCTGCTGA
Organism: Bacteriovoracaceae bacterium; assembly: GCA_023151145.1. GTDB lineage: Bacteria > Bdellovibrionota > Bacteriovoracia > Bacteriovoracales > Bacteriovoracaceae > Bacteriovorax. The sequence continues at coordinate 426 of JAKLJM010000394.1, forward strand.
AATACCGTTTCACATTGATGTTGAAAATAGTTTTCCAAGTGAATGCGGTCAAGAAAGACAAACCACTCTGGAAGAGAATTGCTCGAATGATTTTTTAAGACATTTAAAACATCAAATCCCCAAGAGACATTCCTGGTTTTTTTCCATTCTTCTAGAAAATAAAACAAAGAAAGCTTACTTAAAGGCATTTTTTTTAATTCATTCTCAAGTTCCACTGAAAAGGAAAAACCCAAAACCTCTTTAAACCTGTAAGCACGTAAAAAACGAACAGGATCAAAAGAGAAATGATCTGAAACAAAATGTAATTCCTTTTTGGCCAAGTGTAGAAGTCCATGAAAAATATCATGCAATTGAAAATGAATTTCACCACGATCATCAAAGACTAATTCTAGCGCTAAAGCGTTGATGGTGAAATCTCTTCTTATTAAACTTTCTGCTAATGATAAAGAGGAATCTATTTCAACGTCGAAGTAATGATGATCGTAAGGATTGATGACTTCTTCTTTTCGCGGTAAACTGATCTCAAGAGAATGACCATCAGGCTTATCGAAACGGTAAACACTATAGGGTAATACAGTTAACTGATAATCAGAAAACTGTTGTAGAAAATGTTGACTTAATTCGGCCAAATCCACCGTTGATTTTTTAAAGCGAACTTCAAAATCTAAATCTAAACTCTTTTTTTGAGAAAGAATATAATCTCGAATGGCTCCTCCCACTAAAAAAAGTGTGAGGCCTCTTTGATCTAACCAACGTAGAACAACTTGAGTTTCTGGATCAAAAGAATGTTCAAACTGATAGGCCATTTATTTTTTTCCAGAAAGCGCTTGGGTTTGACTTAATAAACGATCGAGCGTCAGCTTAATTCTTTTTAAGTCTTCTGCTTCTTTATGATAGACGATCGAAAGTCTTCCGCTAAAAACATCAAACGATTCACCTAAATGTCCAATTTTGTCTTTAAAATAAGAACGGTTTAATACATGATCCGGAATAACCGCAATCCCTAAACCATCTTGCACTGCTTGTAGCATATGTCCGTGAGAATTCACCACAAATCGTACATTCACTTTGGTAGGAATTTTTTTAAATCTATTTCTAAAATATTTGTAATAAAGATGATCTTCATTTTCAAAAAGGATCGTCGGAATTTTCGAAAGCTCCTCTAATGTAGACTGGGCCGTAATTCCAAATGGATTATCTTTTGGATAAACTAAAGTCGCTTTTTCATCTAAAAAGGGAATTCTTTCACCATGAATAATACGGTCATCCTCAGGTAAAATAAGAATATCGATCAAATTATTTTCAAATCGTTGAATGAGATCTGATTCATTCCCCATCTTTAAACTTAAAATTAGATCAGGATTTTCTTTTGCCCAATCTAAGATCTCTTTGGCGAGCCAAGTTTTTCCAATTCCGGTCAATGTTCCAATTCTGACCTTACCGCGCATTTCAATTTTATCTGATTGTAGATCACTTAATGTCTCACGCATCTCTTCTAAAAAATGAGACGCTAGTTCATAAAGTTTTTCCCCTTCAGGTGTAGGAACAATATTTTTTCCCGATCTTTTAAATAATTTCAAATCAAGTTTTGTTTCTAAGTTTTTGATACTTTGTGAAATGGCCGATTGAGTAACATTAAGATCTTCTGCTGCTTTAGAAAAGCTTCTCGCATTACTTACGGCCACTAAAGTTTGTAGTTGAGAGGTTTCGATCATATTCATTTTTAGCTACCTAGTTTTATTATTTTTTAACTTTTTTAGTGACTCATTTGTACGAGTCAAAATATAGGCAAACTCTTCAGCATATTCAATTAATGCCTGATAACGACCAGTGTTTCCAAAATGTCCCGCCCCCATATTAATTTTAAATAAAATGGGACGATCATCTTTTTTGAAATCACGAAGCTTTAACACCCACTTAGCCGGCTCCCAATACGTTACTCGCGGATCATTTAAGCCTGCGCGAACAATCATGTATGGATATTCTTTATGTTCGAC
>JAKLJM010000395.1 GCA_023151145.1 Bacteriovoracaceae bacterium
ATGGAACTTTCTACAAAAGATTGATAATGATAATAAATTTTCTTTTTTTGTTTCAAACTATCGAGAAGATTTTAAAAAGAAACAAAAGATCGAAAGTGAAGACTACTCTGTCATTCAAAGAGGCCCATCAAGAGTTTATCTTCTTTCTCTCGTGCACCCTGAGGCTGTCCCGCAATTGGGATTAGAAAATCTTCTTGCACCAGAAGAAGCGATGCCTAAACTTTTATCTAAAATAAAGCGCGCTGGTTATGATGAAAAAAATCCTTATCATCGTTTAATCGTTCTTTCTCATGCAGGAATTGATAATGATCAAGAATTGGCCAGAAAAAATCCAATGATTGATTGGATTATTGGTGCTCATTCGCAAAGTTTTCTGCGCTTTAGCACTGATATTGGTAAAACGAAAATCGTTCAGACCCTTTCTAAAAATCATTATATCGGTGATATCACTATTGATTTAAGTTTAAAAAATACAGACGATACCTACACTCTTCATGAAATTCGTGATGAGTTAAAAGATCAGGTCTCACCTAACCCCTTCAATGCTTTTATTGACCAACATAAAACGAAAATGAATGAACTCCAAGTTCAAGAACAAAGTCATTTAAGTTTTAATGGTGCCGATCAATTAGAAGTTAAAAAGTTTTCGAGTGCAAGCTCATGTTTAGAATGTCACAAACCCCAAGTGGAGTTTTGGCAGGGTACGGCCCACTCTATTGCCTATCTCACTTTGATTAAGGCCAAAGAAGAAAACAATCTCACTTGCATTGAATGTCATTCGGTTGGTCTCAATAGTCCTCATGGTTTCAATACGGCCAAAGGAATGTTTTTAAAGGCTGATAAAACACCAGTTGATTCAGAAAGCTACCACGCTAAATTGAACTCTTACACTAAAGGATTTAATTCCGTTCGTGGTCTTCAGCCTATAAAAATTAAAAAGATTGCCAAAGATTGGGCGCAATTTGATAAAGACCAAAAAGTTAAACACAACTTTAGTAACGTTCAATGTTTAAATTGCCATAACGCTTTAGCTATCGAACACCCTTTTAATGCAGATGCCCCGCTTGATGCTACTAAGAAAAATGAACAGATGAAGAATCAATGCTTATCTTGTCATACAGTGGACCAAAGTCCTGAGTGGTATAAAGATAGTACTAAAAAATTGGTGAATGATACCGTTTACAATCAAAAGCTTAAAAAAGTTTCTTGTCCATTAGGAACGAACTAAAAAAAATGCCCCTTAAATGGGGCATTTTTTTAATAACATTGATGATTCCAAACAATAACTTTTTCAATGGAATTAGGCTCTGCATTTGGAGCATGAGTTAGTTCACGCATAAAAATAAGCTTATAACTTTGAACTTTTATAGGACGCATTTCTAAATCATTCCAATTGCGACATAAGTATTTTCCAAACCATAACAAATAAGTTTGATCACGATCTGAATACAGATTCACTAAAAATTTTCTCCACTGTGAACTCTGATACATCACATGTAATTCATCTGGTCTTTGTTCTGAATATTCGCGATCATGTAAGATATCCCATGTTGATCCATCGGCCAACGTAGCTTCAGTGATAAACCATCCATCATTACGCATTGGCTTTGGAGCAAACATATTCCACTGTTGATTCCATTGCATAGAAAAAACAATTTCATCAATGGGAGAATTTAATTTAAATCCAGGAAGTATTTTTGCACCTTCTAAATTCCAAGCAAAAGTAAGCGCAATAAAGACTAATCCCATTATTTTTTTAAACTTTGATGGAGCAAGTTGTACTTCACTAAATGAGATTTTATTTAACAACACTCCCCAAGTATAACGATAAGAACTTAGTAGACGATACAAAACATCGCCTCCCCAAGATGAAAATTTTATTAAATCAAAAACTGAGAGTGCTTTACAGTAAGAATACGTTAAAAGTTTTTCAAAGGCTTTAAAACGTAAATAATATTGGCCATCGGCTTGAAACACCCAAGACTTTTGATTTTTAATGATTTCTAAAACCGTAGGATTTTCATTGCCTGCTTTAATTTCTACATTGTGAAGAAGAAATAATGATTTCATGATAAAAGAAAATTTGCGACAAAAGCCACACTCTGGATCGTAATACAGAATTCCCGTTTCTTTTTTCTTAGTTAATTTAATGGTCAACCAACTCCACCAGCTCGTTGGTATAAGTGCGCACCAAAGAATTAAACATCCTGGAGGAAAATTACCAAGCACCATTGTCATCCAAATGCCTAAGTGTAATCCCCAAAATAAAACAACTGCCAAACCTCGATAAAAATCTCTTTTATAAGAAATTAAAAGAAGAAATGGCCCTAATCCTTCAAGCCAAAAAGCATAAAAAGACATGAACTTCATTAAGCCATGAAATTTTAAAATCA
>JAKLJM010000396.1 GCA_023151145.1 Bacteriovoracaceae bacterium
AAATAGTTTAGGGGCGATATAAACGATATACTCATCAATTAAATTTTCATTCATCAATGATGTTTTTAAATTTTTTCCTGCTTCAACATAAAAACTCACAAAATTTTTAGCGTATAAATCTTGAAACATTTCACGTAGTGAAATTTGGAGAAAATCATATTCAAAAACATGAACACCTAATGCTAATAATAACTCTTTATTGGCAACATGCTTTAAATCATCAGACGATTGAGTTAAGACATAAGTTTTTTCTCGATGTGAATCTTGAAAAATTTGATAATTTACATGTTCAAGTTTTGCCAATGAAACTAACACAAAACGATTAGGGACATAGGCATAGTTATACAGGCGACAATCTAGTTTGGGATCATCTTGTCTTAATGTTTCACCACCAATCAAGATGTTTTGAAATAATTGGCGATCGAGATGTACATCTGATCTAGCTTCTTCACTCGTCAAATATTTTGATTGAAAGTTACTTAAGGCGATAAAACCATCTAAACTTTGTGCCCACTTACAAACAATAAAAGGAAACTGTTCTTTTATGTGATGGAAAAAAATTCGATTTAAGGATATTGCTTCTTCTTCCAAAACACCTATCTCAACTTTTACACCAGCCTGTTCTAAAATCTTTACTCCATTACCACGAACCACTGGATTTTGATCTAGTGTTGCGATAATCATGCGACGAATATTTTTACCCGCGACCATTTGAGCACAGGGAGGTGTTTTTTTATGAAGATGAGAACAGGGCTCTAACGTACAATATAGATCAGCACCAGAGACATCATGCCCATTTTTTTCAGCGTCTAGAATAGCATTTACTTCAGCGTGAGCTAAACCAAATTTCTGGTGAAACCCACGGCCAATAATTTGATTATTTTTAACAACAAGTGCACCCACCATTGGATTTGGCAGTGTTCGTCCCATTCCAAGACGGGCCAAATCGAGGGCTTCGCTCATATAGAGTTCATCTAGATTCATGCGGTGATTCATACACCCAGGAGGACCGTTTGAAAAGAAAAGGGCCCAAAACTTTGGGCCCCTTACTTCGACTTTGGTTGATTCTTACATTTGACGCGGTGTCTCTGCGATCATTTTTAGGTGTTCTGGTGTCATTCCACTCAATAAACACAATTCATCAGTACGTTTCATATCAGCTTTTTGGTTACCAACTAGGGTTTTTAAAGCTTGTACCATCTCTTCATCTTTTAAATGCGAGACTTGCGAAGTTTTACTTGATGCAAATTGCACGTTCTCAAAAGAAGCTTTAACTTGCTCATAACGATCTTTTAAAGGAGCGAGATCAATAACAGCTCGAGATTCATTCATCATTTCAATCTTAGTCAATTGAACATCCATCTGTGTTCCGACATCTGCCAATTGATTAAGAACTCGATCAAAAGATTTAATTTCGAATTTCATTTTACCTAAGAATTGCTCAATTTTAGTGTTATCTGAATCAGCAGTTTGAAAAATAAGTAACTGATCTAGTAATTGAATCATACGAAGTCTGAAATCATCTACTTCAGAACGAATACCTTTAAATTGTGATTTTACATCTGCAATTAGCTTCATTGATTTTGTATAATCTGAAACCATCTTTTCTGAACTTTCCACCGTTGTAATCATTATAGATTGATCTTTGAAAAGTTCACGCGTCGACATTGAAATCATGCGCATTTGTTCTTCGAATTGATCTCTAGTATCTAATAAAATTCCAAACGCATTTTTTAACTGATTAAATTTATCAACAGACATTCTTTGTGTTTCTAAGTTTGAAACTAAGTTTTTGCGCATGTCTGACATTGTATTAAGAGTTTTACTTAATAAATCATCTAATCTTTCGATTTCTGTATTTAATTCATTTCTCTCTCTCAGCCTGATCTCATGAACATTTTTAAGGGATTCAAAGATTTCTTTTGAACCTGCAAAATCAAGTTCTGCACTTATTTTAGTTTGTAATTCAGCTGTAAAACTATCGTTGTGAATTGCATTGAGTGCCATTACTGTAGGTTCAACAATTGAGTTTTTCTGAATTTTTAAATTTTCTTCTATAGCATTAAGTGGATAGAAAATAATCATGATACGTTTTTGTCCAGAATATTCAACTGGTGAAACATACATTTCAAAAGGCATACCACCTTCTGCAGAAGAAGCTGGCCTAACTTGAATGGGAATGATTCCACTATGATTTAGTCTAAGTGCATTCATTAAACTTGATTGATCATCTAGGTTGGTAAATCGTTGAACAAAATCCCAAGTTAAAGTTTCTGTTTTTTCATCAAAATTATCTAATTGCCAAGTTTTATAAAAATGATGATTGGCCCAGATTAAATTTAAGTTTGAATCAAGCAATAAACCCAAATCCGATTGCCGCTGTTCCACCTAAAACAAAAAGAGCAACTGAGAATAAAATATACTGAGAATTTTTTTCGAATTCTAATTTTCTTAAAGCAATTTCTGGCTCTACCTGCTTAAACCATTTCTGATAATCAGTATTAAAGTCTTTGAAAATTTTATTAAATTTATTGTGTTCTTCGACATACCGATCAAGCTGAACTGTTTCGTTCTTTAATACTTGGATACGATTTAAAATTGCCATCTTAATATCTTGGGCAAGTCCCGTTGACTGAGTAAAGTTAGACATTGCTTCAAGATCGTTATTTATACTGGCGATTAAGTTTGAAGTCTTATCAAAATTATATAATCCACCTGAAATAATTTTACTTGGAGAAGTTTTAATTCTTAAATTTGTGGCCATCTTTGATAGCGTTGGCCATTTTTTTTCAATGACAAAATTTTCAAATTGAGAAATTTTTCCAGAAACACTCGTCAAGATAGTTGTTAGTTCAGGCTGAGTACTCAGTGAAGAAACGCTTGCTTTTACTTTTTGATAATTTGTATTAAATGAACTATCTTCATCAATAGCCTTAATGTTTTCAAGATCTTTAAGATCCCCATC
>JAKLJM010000397.1 GCA_023151145.1 Bacteriovoracaceae bacterium
TCCTTAACTACAACTTCAACAAGTAATGTGTTCAATAAGAATGAAGTGTATTTTAGTGATGATGCTGAGATTTTTGGATCTGGAGTAATTGGTATTGCCTTAGTTTCGTATAAGGATTCTACCGGAGAAATTCTTGAAGGTGATATCTTAATTAATGAACAAGCATCATTGTTGAATGTGAAAGACGATCGCTTATATTTAGGAAATGTTATTACACATGAAGTAGGACATTTCTTGGGATTAGGTCATGAGCCTACTTTAGAATCAACAATGTTTTATCAAGCTGAAAGAGGGCAATATAAAATATCTAAAATGGATAAACATTCTATGGCCCAACTTTATCCAAATGGTACTTCTCTGGGAGCTATTTCAGGTAAAATAGTTGGTGGTGAAAGTCTTGTAGGTCTCTTTGGTATTCAAGTGATGGCCCTCACTACTGATGGATTAATTCACGCTTCAGTTATTTCCGATGCCGATGGTAGTTTTCAATTTAAAGGACTAGATCCTGAAAAGACCTATTATATTTATACAAAACCGTTAACATTTAAGTCCTCGTTGCCAACGATGTTTGCTGATGCCAGATCTAATTTCTGTCATAATAGTGAAAACTTTCGTGGAAGTTTTTTTCAAACATGTTTAAATAACGATGAAGGCTTTCCGCAGTCAATAGAAGTGAATGCCAATCAAACGACAACGGTTGGTAATGTGACCGTTCGTTGCAGTTTAGATGTTCCTCCAGTGTATTTAGAAGCAAAAGATCGGGCAGAGGCTTTTCAATTACCGTTTGATGTTTCCACTATGAGTACGGCCTATACGGGATTTTTCTCTCAACCAGATACAGATAATGAGGTTGAAGATAAAATTACATTCTCAATCCCTGAAGCTCAAGATTTAAGCACAGTAGGGGATAATGTTAATTTAAAAATTAATATGCGATCACAAGTCTTTTATTCTATTTATAAAGCAGATTTATCAATTTATAAAAATGGTTCTAAAATATTTGGTAGAACCAACACCACGAGTGATTTGAAAATCGAGAGTGATTATTCTTTGAATTTAGATCAAGACTATAGTTTCGAAGTTTCAGCAGGTGATGAGATTGAATTAAGAGTTAAGCCTAAAAAATGGTTTAATTACTTAAATCTTGAAGAAAATACAGCACCAATAAAACCAACAGGTAGAAGAACTTTTAAGACATCTGATTTTTTCCCTGGATTTTTAGTTTCATCCTTCGTGTATAACGAATTGAATTCAGATGAACGACGTTTATATTCTAGTTCAATGAGTATTAAAGATTCGCTCAATTGGTATTTTTTAACAGTTGAAAGCGTAAAAAGAACGACGGGTGAAAGAGTTCGCGGAAGAAGTTTTTTTACAAGTGATAACTCTCAATGTGTAGATGCCTTTAATGCCTACCAAGTACAAAGACCAATTGATGCCTCAAATTCAATTACACAAAAAAACAAAACTGGGAAAATTGATGACCCAATGCCAATTTCATGTGGTTCGATAGACACCAAGGGGCCAGGTGGTGGGGGCGGTAATGGATTATTTCAAGTTGTGTTTGGATTTTTATTCATAATTGGGCTTAAAAGATTTTTTCCTCATTCAAAATCAAAAATTTAGCTTCGATTCTTCCTTTCCTCGTTCTATAATTATCGAAATAACATTTGCAAGGATAGCACATGTCAGTATTTCGCATTTTCTTGGTTTGTAGCTTTTTAATAACAAACTCTTTTGCTCAGGATTTATTAAAAGAGCGTATTAGAAAAATAGCTTCATCTAAAACAGCTGTGTACATCGATAAAGGAATTTTCCACAACGGTAACGTTAAGGTCGATGCTGAATTGAAATCAATTCGCCAATCGTATAATGCCAAAGATGGGTATGAAAGAATCGTCTTTGATTTTGCAGGTGGAAGCATTCCTAAAGTTTATGGACATTTTTCTTCACAAGAGAAACGTTTGGCCATTGATTTATTCGGAACGAATTTGGCAAAAGATTTTTCACCTGTAGGCAAGACCAAGTTTATTGAAAAAATTCATTTTTTTCCCATAGAAAAAGATCATGTTTCTGTTGAGTTAAGAATGAGTAATACTGCCAATGTAGATGTATTTTACCTAGAGAATCCAGGTCGAATTGTATTCGACTTTAAAAAATAACAAGGAATAGTCATGTCAGAAATGGAAACTGATTATCAAGTAAAGATTAAGTCACAAAAGGCTGACGATTTAGCCAAGCTACCTGAAAACGTGGTGATTATTCCTATTATGAATAGTCCTATTTTTCCTGGAATGATTGCACCAATCATATTAAGCGAAGAAAAATTTACTCCAGAATTAGATGAGCAATTATTAAAAAC
>JAKLJM010000398.1 GCA_023151145.1 Bacteriovoracaceae bacterium
CAGATAATGATTAATGGCCGCTTCAAGAGGAAGAGCATTACTTGAGACAACTCCAATCCATTTCAATCTTAATGTTTCTTTAGGAAGAGCGGCATCTTCTGGTTTACTTAGTAATGATGCTTGTAGTTTTGATAAAGTGTCTCTAGAAGTTGAGTGTTTTTTAAGTTCTGTTTTCAGTTCCGCACTTAATCCATCTTCTTTTTTCAAATTTTCAACTTGTGCTTTTAGTGTTTGCAAATGATTATTAACCTTAGTCTCAAGCGACTTAAGAACTTCTGCATCTCTTTTAATAGAATTTTTATCCATTTCATGAAAACCTGATACATATAATTGTTTTCTTAATTCATAAAATGAACAATTTAGTTTTATAAAAGAAGCGCGATCCTTAGTTTTTTCAAAATCAAACTGATCTTTTAAGAGCGTATCAATTAAACGAAGCGCAGTGGCGACGACTGCTCCACCACCTGAAATTAATAGTCCTTGAGGTGTCGGAGATAAAATACCTAGTGCGGTTACGTCTTGAATAACATCCGCGGTCACATCCAGGACCCGCATCTCATCTCGACGACATTGCCCTTTTTTAACTAGATTATTAATATTTTGAAACAAAAGATTAAACTTGATACCATCTACTTCAGTTGGAAAAATTTCTGTTTTATTCGCATCCACTAATCCTTTTTCTTGTAACTCTTTTTGCATTTTTTCAATCAGACCAGCGATATCTTTAATTCTTCCTTGATCATCTTTATCTTTACATTGTTCCTGTAGAGTCGAGACTAACTCTTGGGTTTTAATTAAGAGATCAGAAAATCGAGTACTCTTTAAAGAACAAGTTGCGATATCTTTAATCTCACTTTCAGAGACACCTTTGTTGCCATCTTGAGTAGAAGAAAGATTTAAATCAATGAATTTATCTTTCCATCTTTCAATGCTCTCTATTTCGTTAGATGAATAATCCATACTGGCCACAACTTGTTGCCAGGTGAAGAAAGTCGAAAATAAAGTAAAAACTAAAAATGACTTTTTCATATACCTACTCATTAAAAATAGACGCAATTATTTTCTAAAGATTATGCAGCTTTGATGCCAATATACTTAAGGTTCTAATCACGATATTTCCTTAGATTAGAGATTTAAAGTAAAGCCACAAAAGTACAAAAAAAAGACAATGTCATGAGTTTAGACGGCCAATGCCTCGAAATTTTGGCGAATTCATAAAAACCGAATGATGCTAACTACATGAATTATCGAAAAATTTGCAATTGCTTGAAACACCTTAAAACCTTGATAAGATCACTCAAGTAAAAAAAACGCTTGTGAGGATTCGGTCGTACGTAAGCTCTTGTACAAAAAGTTGTTTGAATCACCACAACAAAGATTTTTTGGAATAACTATGAAAAATCTCGTTATGAAATCTAAAGCTCTTTTTCTTTCTCTCGTCATGGGAAGTGCATTACTGTTAACTTCTTGTGGTGGTCAATCAACAGGTGGATCAAACCTGAACATTCCTGGTGTTGATGGACCAAAAATCGCGCTGATTCAAGATACTGTTTTAATCTCGATTGTTTTTCAAAACCTTCAACTAGATGGTGGATTACGTTACAACATTCCAAAGTATCCAAAATCGTATTTAGAAATTTCTCCTGATCTTCAATCAGCGGGAACGTTAATGGCCATTAACTTGTCTCTGGATGACGTTTTAAATGGTAAATTACAAACTCTAGATCCTCAAACCCTACCAGGTGGTCGTGCTCTTCCAGGAGTTGCTGGTGGACGTTTACCAGCTGTTGCCTTCACGATTGAAAAATTTAGAAACATGAGTTTCTATGTTGGACCAAAATTATTTGGGGTTTTTATTCCACTTAATGACCCAGGAATTGGTTCTTCAATTATCACCGCAAGATATTTTGTTGGGCAAAATAGAATGGGTAACTTATCACTCGTAGGTTCAGATGCAAATGGGGACAATGCAGGTATTCTTTTAATGTTAGATATGAGTACACAAGTACAAAATCAATTAAAAACATTAGCTAAAAAATACTAAGATCGAATTAAATTGATGGTAATGATGATCCCCCAAGTATTTGGGGGATTTTTTTTATAAATTTTTAAGAATTGTAAGCGCCCAGCGATTTTTTGTTGAAGAATCATTTTTTAGTTCAACGGCTACGGGCTCAACTTTAGATTCAAAATCATTAATGACAAAAAACTTTTCTCCAATGATTGCTTGAATATTATATAAACCCTGATGATTATCACTATCAATTAGAAATTTAATAAACATTAGACCTATTGGTGATTCTTTTGAGCCCATTTTGTCATAAGTCTTCATGTCCACTAAGGCTGCACGAGTTTGAAAGC
>JAKLJM010000399.1 GCA_023151145.1 Bacteriovoracaceae bacterium
ATTATCAATAGTTATAGTCTTTTATTGGGGTGTTTTTAACCTAGGCTTGTGAATTTTCGGTAATCTTTTAGAATAGTGGAGTACTTTCTATTAGGTGAGAAAATTAATGAACTCTACTTATATCGTTATCATTTTTTCTTCATTATTTTTTGTAGCTCCAAACCTTTATGCTAAAGACTGGAAAAGTTTTGATCGTGAGTTAGTGCTAAAATCAGGTCCTAAAAATCAATGTCCCGATGGAAGAGCCTACGCCATTGTTAAAAAAAATGTTTTTCTTCTAGGTCAGAATCATAGTTTTTCCTTAGAAAAAACCAATGCCCCAGTGGAAGAAAAAGTAGAAGAGGGGTGTAGCTATAAAACAGAATCAATGGTTTCTGAGACGAAATTAGTGGAAAAAACAGTTCGGACCAAATGCCCTAATCTCAAAGAGAACGGGATACTAGAAGAAAGTATTGAATTAAAAAATGAATCTCTCACCTATAAGAATATTTTTATTAATGAAGCATCTAAACGTTCGGAGTTTGAATGTCTTTATCAATAATTCTTTTTTCCTTACTAACATTAAGTTTTGTTTCATCACCAGTTTTTGCGGAAGATAAAAAATCTTCCGATGATTTTCAGCGTTCGATTAAAAAAAATATTGATGCATTAACCACTCTTAATCAACAAGACCTTTCGATGTTACCTTGTCAGTCCAATACCGAGGAAGAAATTAAACTTCCAGGTCTCGATGATGACTTTTTTAAGAATGGAGCAAATTGCGCTTCTTTTATTTCAGAATCTGGAGAGTATGGGTCTTGGGGAAAAGTGATTGTTGATTATATTCGTAAATCACCAGATAAACAGTTATTCATTGGCAAAGAGTTAAAAGGGATGGGACCTCCTCATGAGATTTGTCCTAACTGGCCGAACTTAACAGAAGATGAGAGAGAACATTTTTGGGTTTGGACTATAGCTTCTATTGCTTGGAAAGAAAGTACTTGTAATCCGAAATCTCGAAACGGTAGTGCCACCAATGGTGTGGCGGTTGGTTTATTACAGTTAGACGAAAAACCAAAGGCCAGAAGTTGGAGAGGAAAACATTGTTCAGTAAAAACAGTGTCTGATCCACAAAACAATATCAAGTGTGGGTTAGATATATTACAGGAAATTTTGAAAGCTGATGAAGGGGACTATCGCTCAAATGGTCTTTTATATGGGAAAAAGAATAACTCGTATTGGGAACAGCTACGTCGTCAAAATGGTGGCAAGATCGGAGACCTGATTCGTACCCATCCACTATGTGCTCGTAATTAAGTTTCATCATTATAGGACTGCCTCAAAATAGACCCATTTTTTAGAAAAATGGGTTTTTGTTTATTCTTTCAAATACTTCTTCAAGTTCCTAATTTGATTGGGGGAAAATCTTTCCCTTATTTTTCTGATCAAACTGATAAGGTTTTAAAATTAAAATGAAAGTGTCTCTGACCGATAGAGTATTAGATTATGAAAAACACAATTGTTTACGCTCTATTCATTTTCTCGTTACTCCTCACATCTTGTGTGGAAAATAGTAGCGTGAGAAAACGCGTAACCAATGCCGGCAAGAGTTCGGGAGCACCTACGGGTTCGACTGGGTTACCAACAGATTCAACGATTGGTGGGGGAACATCCACAGTTCTTACCAGTAAAGTAGAGCTGACTCATTTTGTTGATCCCATTGATGGAACTTATAAAAAGAAAGTAACGATTCCTCGTAACTACAAAGGCTATTTGTATATCGCTGGTCTTAACGTCACGGCCCTTCAAGGAAAGATTTTAAAAGTACGTTTTTATCTTGGTCGCGATCGTCAGCCTATCGTTTTAAACGCAACTATTGCCAGAGCACCCGGGATTACTCCAAAAACAGATATTGAAGTATTAGTAGTCGATATGGTTTCACGTCCCTTTTTAAAGACGCGACTCATTTATGATCTATATGATTACACTGATTACTCAGGCTCAGATACCGCCAATTTTATTTCAGATAACCGAGATGGTGGATTATATTGTCGAGGACTTCGTAACGAAGATGACCCAACATTTACTCCAACTGATGCCAATCCGACTTGTAGTGGATCTAATTCAATTTGTAAGTATTCATACGCCAAAGTACTTGATTCAACTTTTTATGACCCATCAACAGGTCTTGGTTTCTCACCTTCTGCACCTTCAGCATTTACAGGTGTAGGATATACTTACTCGCTTTCTTATTTAAGAAATATGTGTATTCCAGATACTTCTAACATTGCTGAAATTAAACAATTATTTAACACAACTAATTTAACTTCATACAATGTAGCTTTCACTGCTTATCAAGATTATTTAAATCCGATCATTGCC
>JAKLJM010000400.1 GCA_023151145.1 Bacteriovoracaceae bacterium
CCAAGTCTTTGGACACAGGGCCGTATTTGCTTGATGGTAGAAATCAATGGCACAAAGTTTATTTTCTTGTTCAGTGTCTTTTTTAGAATATATACCACCAGGACTTGGAGGTAATTTTAAACAAACTTCTTCGGTATTATTGATAGATTTAAAATGAATAGACTCACCTGAACTTAATCCTTTAGCTGAAATAAGCCATGGAATTAATAATGGGCCAGTTATCACTAGAGTTATCACTAGAGTTTTATCTTTCATCATGTCTGACTTCATAATTTTCCTTTGATTTCATCGTTTCTAAATAAAAATTAACGTGATATAACACGTGCGCTTTGCTGGACAAATAAGAGTTATTTCAGTGTGAAAAATATACACTGTTATTAAGCTGTTTTGACGTTTGATTGAGCTGACGATATTTAAGGGAATACGAAGTGATTATAAGTTAGGGAGTTATTATGAAGGTATTATTAACATTTGGTTTATTGTTGTCACTCTCACAAGTAGCAGCAAGTGATTTAAAAATTAAAAAAGTGAAAGAACTAGGACCGATGAAACATCAGGTAATTTTTCAAAGTGATATTTTAAAATCTACGAAAATGAAAAATGAGTATACGGGAGCACTTGTCTTAAAATGGGGTGTATATGTTTACGAAGTAGTAAGTGCAACTTATAAATGTTCGTCAAATAACGTTTGCTCGATTATCGACTACAAAAGAATTCAAACATTCGAAAATTGTTCAATTAAAAAGCAAAAAGTGAAATGTATAAATCCACTTTCTGAAACACAAACAAGTGATGCTGATTCAAGTCGTAATGATACTACTTCACCAGATATCATTATCGATGAATTTGATAACGATAGAAGAGATTCAACAGAATCCGATTTTCCAGAAAGATCATCTGATGAATTTGGCGATTTGTTTTAATTAAGAGAGCTATTAAATTTTTATGAATCAGTTAAATCAATACAGTGAATCAATTTATCATAAACAATTATTGGAGAAAACGCAGAGAACAACCTCACTGTTTTCTCCGTTTTGTTCACAGTTAGAACTTAACGTTTTTCCTTCGGAAATTTTAAATTACCGAATGCGCGCAGAGTTTAGGATGTGGCATGATAATGGTGAAATTAATTTTGTGATGTTTGATAAAGAAACCAAAGAAGTGATTAAACTTCAGGAATTTCCAGCAGCGAGTAAGCTCATAAATTCTACGATGATGTTACTTCGTGAAAAAATTCAGAGTTCAGATATATTAAAACAAAAATTGTTCCAAGTAGATTTTTTATCTACATTAAGTGGAGAGATTCTAATTAGTCTTCTCTATCATAAAAGACTTGATGAGACTTGGCAGAATTCGGCGTTAGTTTTGAAAAATGAACTAACAAACGAATTAAACCTTTTAAGTGGTAGTCTCGACGGTGTTAGCACCAAAAAAATAAAAGTAGATCTAGTCGGACGAGCACGGAAACAGAAAATTGAAATTGATCGAGACTTTGTGATTGAAAAACTTCCATTTAAAGGAAAAGATTTGATCTATAAACAAGTCGAAAACTCATTTACACAACCAAATGCCAAGGTTGCTATTTCAATGCTTGAATGGGTTGATTCCCAGTGTGTAAATTCATCAGGGGATCTTCTTGAATTGTATTGTGGTAATGGAAATTTTTCAATTGCACTGGCCAGTCGATTTAATAAAATACTGGCAACTGAAATTTCATCTACTTCAGTCGAAGCCGCTCAATATAATATTGAACAAAATGGGATTGATAATTTAAAGATCATTAGACTTTCAGCTGAAGAGTTTACCGAGGCTATGAATGGAGTGAGAGAGTTTAGAAGATTAAAAGGAATTGATTTAAAATCTTATAATTGTCAGACGATTCTCGTTGATCCTCCTCGGCAAGGACTTGATCCGGCAAGCGTTGAGTTGGTGCGAGGTTATGATAAAATTATCTATATTTCTTGTAATCCAGATACTCTTTATGAAAATGTGACTGCTCTTTCATCGACTCATAAAGTTCAAAGTTTTGCTCTCTTTGACCAATTTCCTTACACTCATCATGTGGAATGTGGAGTTGTTTTAAACCGTTTCTAAACTAAATTTTAGAGAGAAAATCTTCTATTTCTTTGGTGTATTCACTGTCTAAACCAAGTTGAAGATTTATATCACCATGAGAGAAATCTTTTTTTAAAATTTTTACATTTGATTGAAATAATTGTGCCTTTTCTTGATAGCTTTCGGCCTGGGAGCAAGAGTCTTTTCTTTTTGTTGAACAGACAATTAACATTGGTGAAATTTTCGATTTAATTTGATGATATGGTGAATTTTTAATCCAAAATTCTTTATCACTACCAAAAACTC
>JAKLJM010000401.1 GCA_023151145.1 Bacteriovoracaceae bacterium
CACCCAATAGATTAATCGATATGGGGGTTCAACCCTTTTTAATTGCATCATCATTGGCAGCCGTCATCGCTCAACGACTAATTCGAGTCCTTTGTAATGAATGTAAAGAACACTACGAACCAACTCAATATGATTTTCAAATGCTCGGAATCCACTCTATTCCAGAATATGCTTCTTTTCATAAACCCAAAGGTTGTGCAAAATGCAACTACGTTGGATACTCTGGAATGACTGTTGTGGCTGAGCTCTTAGTCATTGATGATGATATTCGTCCCCTTATTCTCAAAAAATCAGATGCCTCTTCAGTAAAAAAAGTGGCGATGAGAAATGGAATGAAAAGTCTTCGACAAGATGCCATTGAAAAAGTTTTCCGTGGTATTACTTCGGTTGAAGAAATGGTTCGCGCCATCAATGAAGAAGATGAAGAAACACATTAATAAATAATTAGGTATAATCCATGGCAATGTTTTCGTATAAAGGCTTAGACAAAACTGGTAAAGAGATTAAATCTACTCTTAACTCAGAAAATTTGAATGCGGCCAAACAACGTATAAAATCTATGGGCATTATGCTCACGGAAATTAAAGAAGAAACGGCCATATCTGAAAAAAAAGGCTCACGTTCTTTTAGCTTTAATAGTGGTGTTTCCATTTCTGATTTGGCGTTAATGACTAGACAGCTTGCTACTTTGCTAAAAGCAAAAATTCAAGTTGTTGAAGCCTTTACTGCATTGATGGATCAAACAGATCATCCTAAATTAAAAATCGTTCTCTCTGAAATTAGACAAAAGGTTAACGAAGGTAGCTCACTTGCTTCAGCACTTTCTGACTATCCCGATATTTTCAATAATATTTACGTCAACATGGTAGAAGCAGGTGAAACCTCTGGTACGTTAGAAATCGTTCTACTTCGTTTGGCCGATTTTACTGAAAGCCAAATGCGCTTAAAAAACAAAGTGCAAAGTGCGATGACTTATCCGGTGATCATGATGGTGATTGGAACATTGATGATCGGTATTATTTTTGTCTTAGTTATTCCTAAATTAACAAAAATATTTATTTCTAGAAAAATGGAACTTCCCCTAGCGACGAAAATTTGTGTTTGGATATCTGATTTTCTTTCTGGCTATTGGTGGGCGCTCATTATTGCCGTTATTTTAGGAATAATAGGATTTAAAAAATACATAGCCACTGAAAAAGGTCGGTCAATCTTTGATAGTGTGACCCTAAAACTTCCTATAATTGGTGAAATTGTGATGATGGTTAATGTCAGTCGATTTTGCTCAACTTTAGCAACCCTTCTTCAATCGGGAGTACCGATTCTTCCGTCCATGAGAATTGTGGCCAACCTAATTGCCAACGTTCATATGAAACGCGCAGTTGAAGAAGCCCGCACGAGCATCTCTGAAGGTGCTTCTATCACTGCTCCACTTATTAAATCTGAGCTTTTTCCTCCGATGGTTACTCACATGATAAAACTAGGTGAAAAATCCGGAGAACTAGAACCAATGTTAAAAATTGTTTCGGAAAACTACGAAGATCAAGTCAATGCAAAACTTAGTGGACTAACATCAGTGCTAGAACCTATAATGATGATTGTACTGGGACTTGTTGTTGCGTTCATTGTTTTTGCCGTAGTTGTACCAATGATGGATCTCAACAGCTTAAAACGTTAATTCATTCACTATTTTGGAGTTAGATACATGCAAACTGAAAATGTTCAAGAAAACGTAACGAAAACTATTGTTCAAACACAGCGTGGATTTTCTCTCATTGAAATCCTTATTGCTCTCACGCTTTTAGGGATAGCCGGCGCCTTCGTTGCGGGAAAAGTTTTTGACCAATTATATGAAGGTGAAGTGAAATCAACTCGCATCCAAATGAATAATTTAGATGCCAGATTAAAAGAATTTCGCCGCAAATGTGGATTCTACCCTACAACGGAACAAGGCTTAGAAGCACTCGTGACTAAACCAAGTGGTGGTAGAGAATGTAGAGACTATCCACCAAATGGATTTATTGAGGACTCACAAGTACCAAAAGATCCATGGAATAATGACTTTATTTATGAATCAGATGGTAAAACTTTTAATATCATTTCTTATGGCCCAGACGGCGAAGCTGGTGGCGAAGGAAATGATGTAGACGTTTATTTACGTGGACAACCAAAAGCAGATAACGCTGGCGGTGAAGCAGCTCCAGTAGAATAAGAAAGGAACTCGCTTGAATCAAAAAGGGTTTACATTAATTGAAATTCTTGTGGCCCTCGTCTTAGTTGGTTTACTTGTTGGAGTAGCCGTTTCAAATCCTTTTTCTCAAAGAAAATCATTAGAAGAAGACCTCGATCAAA
>JAKLJM010000402.1 GCA_023151145.1 Bacteriovoracaceae bacterium
GATGCAAACTCTAAGCGTGCCCTTAGAAAAACCTTTTAGTTTAATTTTTACACACGCACAGCTTGGATTAAGAACAGGTGAACTTGGTAGATGGGTGATGCTTTTTAAAGAGACCATAAACGAATTTGATCAAAAAACCACAAATCCCCAAGAAAAAGCTATTCTTGAAATTTGGCGAGTAAAAATAGAATTTTTCCAAGCAAAATTTTTAAGCGTGCCTAATCTTTTTACCCCAAACGATAAGTAAAAAGCTTAATGTCCTCCGCCCTTCGCTGGAGCAGCTCCCGCAGGTGCAGCTACTGGATCTTGTGGAATATGTTTTGGAGTTCGTTGAACAGCAAGACTTGGATTAATCGCATGAATCTTATAAATAATTAAATCTTCTAAACTTGGTTCATTGGCCACTTCATCAAAGAGCCAATTCTTATGATAGTACTGTTTTAACCGTAAAGCTTCTTTAAGGGCCGCTTCTTCGCTCTCAAATTCTACTGCTAAAAAACCTAGGTCGCGATAGCTTAACTGTTTATAAGAATCTGCAATTACACCAGCGCCGTAATACTCTAAACGAAAAGGTACGGCCCTTGGATCATCTTTTTTTAATTCAATTACTGGACCTAGGGATTTAACCAGTTCGTCGACCTTTAATCTTTCCACAGTCACTTCTTTTTTTGCACAAGCAGATGAAAGAAGAACGATCAGTGTAAGTAAAATAAAGCTCAAAGATTTAATAACTGATGACCCCACCAAATAATCCCCTATTTTTTCTTAGATTTTGGTCTTCTTGAAAAACGCGGCGTATGTTTTGTCTTAACCGTTTTAGCGTATCCGGTTTTTTCCGCTAATGTCTTTCTACGTAAATCTTTTTTATCCATATCACGAGTTGAAGCTTTGACTGGCTTAGCGGCTTTTCCATCGCGAGTAGTTTTTTTCTTACCGTCAACCAACTGATGAGCAATACGCTTTTTCGTATCTAGTCCCATCTTCGATTTAATCTTTGTTAACTCTTCTTCTTTACGTTTTTCACGAGGCAATTCTTTTTGACTATTTTTAGGTTTAAATTTTTTCTCATCAAAAACAGTTAACTTTAATGCAATTTGATTTTTAATGGCATTATTTATTCTACCTACAATTTTCATATCTCTTGGTGTAACGAAGTTATAAACTTCTCCTTCTTTACCACCACGACCCACACGACCTGCACGGTGCACATAATAAACGGCTTCAAAAGGTAGATCGTAATTTAAGATCCATTTCAAATCTTCAATATCCATACCTCGTGCCACTATATCTGTCGCAATTAAAATAGCTTTTTTATTGATAAATTGATCGAGAACTTTTCTTCTTTCTTTAGGCTCCATTTCTCCATGTAAAGTTAAAAAAACTGTATTGGGAAATTCTTTGGCCAACAGATCTCTAAGCACATTGACGGTATCTTGCTGATTAACGAAAATAACACCCTTGCCTTTCGCTTGATCTTTCATAAAAGTCTTAAGCATCAATGGTCTTTCTCTTTCAGAAAGATAGATATTAAAAGAACGAATATGGGTGTGAAGTCTATTTTGACCAGACAACTCTACTTGATGAAAGAGATGCTCATGAAAAATTTTCCCGCGCCACTCAACAAAAGCCGGAGGACGAGTTGCAGAAAACAATGCAATATGAACGAGATCTTTATCACAAGCAGTATAAATAGATTGAAGATCTTTTTGAAATCCCATTTCTAGTAATTGATCTGCCTCATCGATAATAAAATATTTAGTATTTTTTAAACTCAATTCTTTTTTCTTAATTGCTGAACTTAATCTTCCCGGAGTAGAAACGATAACATCTACAAACTGACGACTTAAAACACTTGTCTTTTTACCATCTTCTCCACCAACAACGTGGCGAATACGCAATTTCACATGGTGAGAAATGGATTTCATAATTTCATAAATTTGACCTGATAACTCACGAGTTGGTGCAAGTATCACGGCACGTGGTGAACCTTTTTTAATATCCCCGTGATTATTTTCTTCGTCTTCTTTTAAGAGCTCTGCAATAGGAAGAAGAAATGAATATGTCTTTCCTGACCCTGTTGGAGCAACAACATCCAGTGACTTTCCACCAATAATATCGGGAATAACTTTGGCCTGAACATCAGTTGCCTTAGTTAATTTATTTTCGGTTAAAAAGTTATGAATAAGAGTTGATTGAAATAATTGGTGAAAAGTTGCAGCGTTCTTCGACATGTCTATTCCTAAAGTTCAAAAAAAAGTGGGAGATTACTCTCCCACTTTAACATAGTCTTCAAAGGAATAGAAGCAATGAAGTCCGTTATTATGCAGTCTTGACTAGAAAAAGAAG
>JAKLJM010000403.1 GCA_023151145.1 Bacteriovoracaceae bacterium
TCTGCAAAGTTAAAGTTTCCTCTAACTGAGTTTGCATGAGAATCTGTAGGGTATAAGTGGTGAAGGTCTGATTTTTGAGTTTCTTTATCGAACGAGCGATTGAACTTAGATTGAGGCCAAGTGTGTTCGCAGTTGATTTTACCATTAGAAGGGATTGAGTTAGGACCAACGTTAGCGTTTCCAGCAGTAAAGATTTTTCTGCAGTAAACATCCTTAATAAAGTATCCTTTGTCGTTTTTCTTGATGTGGATTCTTCCGAATAAAACTTTTCTCGCCCCATCGTAACCAAGTACGGTGTGACGGTAACAGTTTTGATTCCCTTTACAGCCTAATGAATCAGGAGCACCGTTATTTTTTTGGTGTTCACTTGTTAAAACATTAACGATTTCCGCTTTAAGGTCATCATTTTGGATTTTTCCATTGGCAGCAGAGTTAAGAAATTCTTGGGGATAATAAGTCGATACAGCGTGAGAAAGTGTCGTAAGAGCGAGAAGAGTAAGGGTTAAAAGTGTCTTCAAGTTCATTTCCTTGTGTGTGTTTAAGAAACGAAGATAATTTATTATTGAAGATTAGGTTTGGCCAATAGATTTCATTAGCTTTAACTAATAAAAAACTTACAAGTGCTTACAATTTCGTCAATTAAAAATCTTTAACTTGATCAGCGAGATTTGGATAATCCACGAACGGATTTCTATTTCCCTGTATTTTCTCTATCTTATCGTTTCTTTCCCTTTCGAGCTCATCAATGGGATCAAGCTTATCCCAGGCTCTTAGAGTAGCCTCTTGAGAAGCTTCAATAGGAAGTTGGTAGTGAACAGAGAAGTAAAACATGGCACGAGCAACGTTACCTTTGTGCTTTTTTGGGGGTTCAAAATAATAATTCCCCACCTGATTTTTACTTTGGCCAGACTTTGAGGCCGTACAATTTGAACCTAGGTTTAAATCTGTAATGACGTAGGCAAAATCATAGTTCGCTCTAATTTGATTGGCATTTTTTTCAGAAGGGAAGAGATGATGAAGATCGCTTAGCTGAGCATCTTCGAGAGCGCGATTGTTTTTATCTTTTACAAATTTGCTCTGAGGCCATGTATGCTCACAGTTAAGCTTATTCTGATCAGGCATCGCATTTGGACCGACTAAAGCATTTGAGCTGTTATAAATTTTTTCGCAATAAACGTCTTTTATATAAAAGCCGTTGGTTTGATCTTCTTCAATGTGAAGTTCTCCAAAGAGATAGATTTTCGCTTCTTTGTAGCGCAGAATTTTTCTTTGGCCTAAGCTCTGATTTCTAATATCTTCGCGGACGCGATCGTTATTGGCGTACAGCTCGAAAGAAGCCAATAAGATGAGGACACTTACGATAAATTTTTTCAAGCTAGAAGCCTTTTTAAAAGTGGTTAGGGCTTTTTAAAGGAATTCTGAAATTTTCGCTAGGGAGAGTGAAAAAATTACTGGGGAAAAGCAAAAAGCCTCCCTTTCGGGAGGCTCAAGTTATGAGAAATTAGAAATTTGAAATTTGGTCAGCGAGATTTGGGAAGTCGATGAATGGGTTTCTCGACATTTGGATATTTGCGATCTCATCGTTACGAGCTCTTTCCTCGTCGTCGATTGGATCTAAATCATCCCATCTTTTTAAGAATTCTTCTTCTTTATCGTTGATAGCAATTTTATATTTTACAGAGAAGTAAAATAAAGCGCGAGCAACGTTACCTTTATGTTCTTTTGGTGGTTCGAAAAAGTTATCTCCACCGCTCACAACAGATGGACCAGACTTTGAAGCATTACAGTTGTCTTCGTCTAGGTTTTTATTCTCTGTTACGTCAGCAAAGTTATAGTTTCCACGAGTAGAGTTTGCTCTAGAGTCAGTTGGAAATAAGTGGTGAAGATCTGATTTTTGAATTTGCTCTGGGAATTGAGAAGTAAATTTTGATTGAGGCCACGTGTGTTCACAGTTGATTTTATTTTGATCAGGAACTGATCCTGGACCTACGCCAGATTTAAATTCTTTGCGGCAATAAACATCGTAAACGAAATAACCACTGTTGCTTCTTTTTAAGTGAAGTTTTCCGAAAAGTTGTCTTTTCGCTTCATTGTAGCCAACAGATTTGTGGTTTTTGTGGAGAAGTTGAAAAAGAGCATCTTTTAATTGTTGGTCTTTTGATCCTTGTTGAATCTTTTGAACAACTTCAGATGGATAATACTTTGGCGCTTCCGCCATTAAGTTAAAAGAGAGAAGTGAAAAAAGTGCGAGTAATAATTTCATTCCAACTTCCTGAGTTTGAGTTATCGAGAGTGTGTGTGCTGGAAATTTAATAAAAGATATTAGATTTGGCTAATGAAAAT
>JAKLJM010000404.1 GCA_023151145.1 Bacteriovoracaceae bacterium
TTTTTGTATTTTTTTCCATCATTAAAATATGTTAACAAAGAACTGGGTTTGTGTAATGATGCGATTATGAAAACAAAATGGATTACCTCCTATCATTTAGATGTCTTTAATGTTGATCATCGTGGTCGAGCAAATTTTATTAGCTATTTTAATTTCATGCAAGAAAGTGCACTAAAACACGCTCATCATTTAGGTTTCGGTAGTTCCGATCTACTAGAAAAAAATTTATTATGGGTTGTAACTCGTTTTGAACTACACACTTTTTCTGAAGTTGAATGGGATCATGATGTCATCGTAGAAACTTGGTCTCGTGGCCTTATCGGGCCATATGCTTTTCGTGATTTTATTATCAGAAAATCCAATGGAGAGATTTTAGGTAAAGCTTCTTCTTCTTGGATTCCCATTGATGTAGTGAAAAGAAAATCTGTATCACTTCGTCCAGAGGATTTAGATCTATCTACATCTCTTTTGGAAGAGGTTGGAGTCGAACCTCGAAAGATTTTATACCGGCCAAATGATGAAGATAAATTAATGACTTTTGCAGTTAGATATTCAGATTTAGATATTAATCGACATGTGAATAATACCAAATATATTCAATGGATTTACGATTCTCTTTCTTTAGAGGAAATCGATAAAATGCAATTTAAGAACTTTGCCATCAATTATAACAACGAAGCTAAGCTTGGTGATACGATTGCTCTTTATCGAAACGAAAATCGTTTTGTGGCCAAAAATCAGTGTATGGATACGATATTCACTGCGGAGTTCTGTTAGGTATATTTTTATTGGAATTTTAGTAAAAAAAAAGCCTCGAATAAATCGAGGCTTTTTTTAAATTTGGTACTCCCACGGGGATTCGAACCCCGGTTACCGCCGTGAAAAGGCGATGTCCTAGACCGGGCTAGACGATGGGAGCGTAAACTGTCGTCATCTATAAGCTTTTGAAGTTATTGGAAAATGGTGATCTCTCTGCGACTCGAACGCAGGACCCTCTCCTTAAAAGGGAGATGCTCTAACCAACTGAGCTAAGAGACCAATTACTTCGAAAGTGAGTGTTAAAGTAAAGGAGACGAGTTTTTTTGTCAAACAATTTTTTAGAAAAACTTTATTTTTTTCCTGAAAAAAAGATCAGGTCACTTGATATTCGGGCCCGCTAATTCTATGTTGCGGTAATCGGATAAAAACTATGGAAAATACAGAACTAAACCTCAATAAAAAACGCGTAGCCCTTCATACTTTAGGGTGCAGATTAAATTTTTCAGAATCGGGTACGATCCTGCAGGGTTTCGTTGATCGCGGTTATGATGTTGTGGAGTTTGGTGATGAAGCTGACGTTGTTTTTATTAATACATGTACTGTCACCGACCAAGCAGATTCTACTTGTCGAAATCTTATTAGAAAGGCTCATAGTGGTGCACCCGAAGCAAAAATTGTCGTAGCGGGTTGTTATGCACAAATGGATGCTGAGAAAATTTCAAAAATGCAGGGTGTGGATCTAGTTTTAGGGAACTCTGAAAAGTATAAAGTTTTTGATTATTTAAATGAAGAAGAAGAGACTAAAATTCATGTTGATAAAGGACATGATTTTTTCGCAGCAGCGACCACTGAATCGGATTCACATACGCGGGCTTTTTTAAAAATTCAGGACGGATGTAATTACGTTTGTTCTTTTTGTATAATTCCCTTTGCTCGCGGAAGATCGCGTGCCATTACGATTGAAGATGCCATTCAAGAAGCGAAAAAATTAATCGCTAAAGGTTTTAAAGAAATCGTTCTTACTGGTGTTAATATTGGCGAATATGAACAAGTAAATGGTGAAAAACTTCATGATCTAGTAAGGAAATTATTAGAGCTTGATGGGTTAGAGCGTTTTCGTTTGGGGTCTGTAGAGCCTAATACTTTTACTGATGAATTAATTGAAGTTTTAAAATCTTCACCAAAAGTAATGGATCATTTTCATATCCCACTTCAAAGTGGAGATGATGAAATTCTAAAGTCTATGAGAAGAAAGTATCTCATTCAAGACTATAAAAAAGTCGTGCATAAATTATTAGCTGCCTTTCCAAGTGCTGGTTTTGGGGCAGATGTGATTTGTGGATATCCTGGTGAAACTGATGCACAATTTGAAAACACTTTTGCCGTGATGAAAGATCTGCCAATCACGCATTTTCATGTTTTCCCTTATTCAAAAAGAAAAAATACTACTGCTGCAAAAATGGAAAATTATATTCAGCACGGAGTAAAAAAGCACAGAGTACGTGCACTTATGATGCTGGGTGAATCAAAGTTAAATTTATTCCAAGAAGATCAAGTGGGTAAAGTCCATCAGGTTTTATTTG
>JAKLJM010000405.1 GCA_023151145.1 Bacteriovoracaceae bacterium
AAAAAAATTAAAAGATCAATTTTTTAATGATTTTTTTGGAGAAGTGAAATCTCTTGGTGCTTGGGGAGGAGATTTTTTCTTAGCCTCAAGTAATAAATCAGCAGAAGAAACCAAAGCTTATTTTAATAATTTAGGATTTGATGTTTTCTATCGTTACTCAGAATTAGTAGCGGAACTTGATTCATCTCAAGGATTCGAAGCTATGAACCGCCACGATCCAAGTTCGCTTTTACAGTAAAAGGAATTTTGTGAATAAAATTACAGTTGAATCTCCTTCAAATATTGCTCTGATTAAATATTGGGGAAAGTTTGGTAAACAGTTTCCAAGGAATCCTTCTTTATCTTTCACACTTTCTAAAGCAAAAACTATTTTAACTCTTGAAGTTGCAAAAAAAAATAATCAAGATGAAGTTGTGGATTTAGAGTTTACTTTTGCAGGTAAAAGTAACGATAAGTTTAAAGCAAAAATGGTGAAGTTTCTATTAGAAGAAAAGATCCATTTTGATCATTTGTTACAACATAAGATAATTATTCATTCAGAAAATACATTTCCGCATTCTTCAGGAATTGCTTCTTCAGCATCTTCTATGAGTGCCTTTGTTTTTGCCGCTCTCAAGTTAGAGTTTACGTTGAGTGGTTCTCAAGATTTTTCAGATGAAAATTTTTTAAATAAAGCTTCTTCACTTTCTCGCATTGCCTCGGGCTCAGCTTCACGATCACTTTTTTCAGGCCTTGCCCTTTGGGGTGATTATGAAAAAATAGGAAATAATGATTGGGCGGTTGGTGTAGAACATTTAGTTGACCCACGTTTTAAAAATTTTCGCGATGCCATTGTTATCGTTTCAGCGGAAGAAAAGGCGGTTTCGTCGCGAGCAGGACATGCGCTGATGGATCATCATCCCTACCGAGAAGTTCGATTTTCGACAGCACGTGAGCGACTCTCTCAATTACTTTTGGCCATGAAGAATTATGATCTTGAGACTTTTATTAAAATCGTTGAAACTGAAGCACTTGATCTGCATTCTTTAATGATGACTTCAGATCCTAGTTTCATCCTTTTGGAACCTAAAACTCTAGAAGTTATAAAACTATTAAGAAATTTTAGACTTACTCATCAGATACCGGTTTGTTTTACACTTGATGCTGGACCGAACTTACATGTTTTATATCCCGCTGAGTTTTCAGAAGCGGTCGATACGTTTTTATTGTCTTTAAATCTTCCTATCATCAATGATCAAGTAGGGTTTGGAACGACAGTCGTTTCTAGTGATAATTAAAATAAAAGATCAATGTTGAATTAGGAAGACCATGAATTTTAATGCGAAAACATTTCCTTCAAAAATATTATTATTTGGTGAATATAGTGTTATTAAAAATTCTATGGCCCTTGCCATGCCCTATCCATTATTCGAAGGAAAATTAACCTTCAGAAGAGACGGGTCTCAGTTATTAGATGCTGAATTAAAAGCCTTGTCTCAGTATATAAAAAAGCTTCAAGAAGAACAAAAACTTGGATTTGAATTCGATGCCGACTCATTTGAATTTGATGTCTCTCAAGGTTTATTTTTTGATTCGAGTATCCCACAAGGCTTCGGGGTTGGTTCTTCTGGAGCGCTTATTGCAGCTCTTTACGATCGTTATAATAAAGAAGACGTGACATCTTTAGATATAAGAAAACTCAAAGCAAATTTGGCCATTTTAGAGTCACATTTTCATGGGTCAAGTTCAGGATTTGATCCCTTGATTAGTTTTTTAAATTCTCCGATTTTAATTAAAAATAAGACAGATTTAGGTCCAGTGTTTATCCCAAAATATCCCAAAGGAGTTGGAGCACTTTTTTTATTAAATACTAAACGTTCACGAAAAACTGAACCATTGGTAAATTTATTTCTTGAAAAATGTTCTAATGAATCATTTGCAAAACTTTGCGAAGACAATTTAACTCCAATTACCAATCAGTGTATAGAGAGTTTTTTAAGTGCTGATAAATGTAGTTTAAGAATTCATTTCAAAGATTTATCTCTTTTTCAATTTCATCATTTTACTCCCATGATTCCGAATCTCTATCGAGATTTATGGAAAAGTGGTTTAGATAACGACCACTTTTATTTAAAATTATGTGGGGCAGGTGGGGGAGGATTCCTCATGGGTTATGCCGAAGATTTTAACGTGGCAAAGAACGCACTTCAAGGTCATGAAGTACGACCAATTCTACATTTTTAAATAACCCACAAACCTAATAGTCTGTGGGATATTATCTTTAGTTTTTTTGTTCTTGTAGTTCCGGGTAGACATAGTGGTGAAGATTTAAAAATGATGTGGCATCGTTTTT
>JAKLJM010000406.1 GCA_023151145.1 Bacteriovoracaceae bacterium
TATTTCTCCAAAATAGCAGCCCCCCCTTACCGCTATAATGAGATGTTAGGCTATATTGTTAGAGAATCTCATTATCATTATCTTCAATCAGATGAAGTGGCTTTGATGGCAGGAAGCTTTTTCTTCCTAGATAAAGACAATAAAAGCCTGATCGGTGAATGCATTAAACGCTCAGGGCTCTCACCAGATGAATGGATCGAGAATTATACAAAAAATGTTATTTTACCACTTTATCATCTACAGCTCACTCATGGCGTCGGACTTGTGGCCCATGGTCAAAATATCGTAGTAAAACTCAAGAACTATGTTCCTAATGGAGTCTTTCTAAAAGATTTTCAAGGCGATCTTCGTTTAGCAAAAGATCCGCGCTTTCATTTCCCACCATCACTTTCAACCATTAAACAACTTCCCCCCGAATATCTGATCCACGATCTCATCACCGGTCATTTCATTACGACTTGGCGATTTATATCTCCCCTGTTGGAATCAGAAAACATTATAACTGAAAAAAAATGTTATCAGACGATGGCAAAGATTATTCATCAGTACTTAGAAAACCATCATCCTACAATTTTAAAAACAAAAAACCATCCTCTGAATCTCATGAGAGAAAAATGGGAGAAGGTCATTTTAAACAAAGTAAGATTTACCATTGGCTACCAAGATAGTGAGATGAGACCGACACCTCTAACTGGCAACGAACTTTTAAATCCACTTTATCAAAACTAACAGGTGCAACATGAATTATGATCTTCTAGGAATCGGAACTGGGCCATTTAATTTAAGTTTATTGGCCATGCTAAAAAAAACCTCACTTCGTTATCATTTTAAAGAAATGAAAAACAATATAAGCTGGCATTCAGAAATTGTTTTCAGTGATTCCTTGATGCAAACTTCATGTTTTAAGGACTTAACAACATCTATAGATCCTACCAGCGAATTTACTTTTTTTAACTACTTGGTCTCAGAGGGTCTTTTTTATACTTTCATGAATACCGGAAGAACTGTTGTTAATCGTCGCGAGTATGAACTCTATCTTCAATGGGCAGCAAATAAATTAAGTGAAAACATTGAATTAAACTCTGAAGTCGTCTCCATTAAAGCACATGACCAATATTTTGAAATTTATACCCAAAGTGCTGATGGAATTAAAATTGATCAGGCAAAAAATCTTTGTATTGGCACTGGTCCCATTTCAAGAATTCCAAACTTTGCAAAAAACCTCATTTCACCAACTCTTTTTCATGCAAAATCAAATTATTTAAAAGGTAATATTTTTGAAAATAAAAACGTTGTGATCATTGGTGGTGGACAAACCGGGCTTGAAATATTTAGAAATGCACTCCATGGGAACTGGGGACGCTTTCAGTCTATTAAACTTTTGAGCAGCAGACCAAACCTTCAACCTTTAGATGAGTCTCCTTTTACCAATGAATACTTTACACCTCAGTATGTGAATTGTTTTTATAAACTGGATCAACTAGAAAAGGACCATTATACCAGTGCCCAGAAACTAGCAAGTGATGGCAACACCCCAAAGTACCTAGAGTTTCTATACAATGACCTCTATCAATTGAAACATATCTCTAATGATGAAAGAATAATTGAGATCATGCCAAATCGAAAAGTATATAGGATTGAAAAAGAATCTACACATTACACCGTTCAATATTTTAATCAATTCACAAAAAAAGAAGAAAAACTAAATGCAGATATCATTGTTCTGTGTACTGGTTTTGAAACAAAAGCTCCAGAATTCTTAAAAGAACTACTTCCCCACCTTGCCCTAGATGATCAAGAACGATTTATCGTTAACCAAGATTTCTCACTGAAACTTAATCAAGGTAATCAGCAAGGGAAAATTTTTGTGCAAAACTTCTCACGTCACGGCCACGGGATTTCAGAACCTCAAACAAGCCTCATGCCTTGGAGATCTGCCACAATCATCAACTCTCTTTTAGGTCATGAATTTTATAAAACCAACTTAGAAAAATCTAACTTTATTAACTTTTGTCGAGATTAAAGGAATAGCCTTAATCTTAAATATTTTTAATCGAGGAATTATTAGAATGAAAAAACGACAACTCTCCACCGCAATCATTTTATTCACAACTTTAAGTAGTTTTGCTAACAATAACGAAGTCATCATCGTTAAAGGAAACAAAGAGGCAAAAACGTTAAGAGAAAGCAACGAAAGTATCGCTATTCTTAAAAAATCAGATATAGCCACTCCACTTAAAGAAGATAACTTAGAGGCAATCAATGCTGTGGCCAATGTGACAGTTAACAAAGAAGATGAAACATTT
>JAKLJM010000407.1 GCA_023151145.1 Bacteriovoracaceae bacterium
TCCACCACCCATTCCACAGCAAAGTGCTTTATCTTTATTGCGTTTCATTTCTTCAACTTCTACACCTTGGATGGCATTCAAGATTGCTCTCGGAGCATTGTATTCACCGTGGTGACGGCCAAGGTAGCAAGGATCGTGGAAAGTCATTTTTTCTTCGAGACGTTTTTCAGGAACAATTTTTCCTTGAGCAATTAACTCGGCCAAAAGTTCGGTATGGTGAACTGTTTCAAATTGACCATCATCAAATTTTGCATACTCTTTTCCAATGGTATGTAAACAGTGAGGACAATGTGTAACAACTTTTCCAAAATCATATTGTCTCATATTGGCAATATTTTCGATGGCAATTTCATAGAATGAATATTCATCACCAAAACGTCTGATAGGATCACCATTACATTTTTCAGTTTTCCCCATAACTGCAAAACTAACACCTGCTTTTTTGAGTAGACCAATTGTATCTTTAACTACTTTTTGGTTTGAACCATCATAAGAACCAGCACATCCAACGTAGTAAAGAAAATCTACTTTTTTACCAGCTTGAATCACTGGAACATCCATTCCATCGGCCCATTTAAAGCGATCTTGTTGCGAAATACCCCAAGGGTTACCTTGATTTTTAATTTTGTTAACAGCATCAGCTGCAGCAGGAGGAATCTCGCCGAGAGTAAGGGTTTTGTATCTTCTTGCTTCAATAATGAGGTTTACGTGTTCAATGTTTGCTGGACATTCTTCCATACATGCACCACAAGTTGTACATGAGTCTAATTCATTAGATTGGAATAGAGGATTGTCTCCCCAGATTTCAGCATCAGTTTCACCTTTTGCCATAATTTCGTATTTAAGATCTCTAGTTTTAGTGATAATTTTTTTAGGATCAAGTGGCTTGCCTGCTAAGTTGGCAGGACAAACTTGAGTACATCGACCACATTCAACGCAGCTTAAAAGATCAAGAGTGTTCTTCATCGTTAGTTCAGATAACTTACCGAGTCCAAAAGTTTCTGCATTTTCATTTTCAAAATTCATTGGATTTAAAACGGCACCTCTTCTTTCAGGTGTTACTAGTGCCGCGAAAGGAAGAGCAAAAATATGGACGAATTTACTGTACGGAATTGAAGCGACAAAAACCATAGTGTTGACCATATGGAAAAACCATAAGGTCCTATAGGTGTATGCTAGAATTGTATCTGAAAAGCCAAAGTTGCCAAAAAGCTTAGCTAACATGTAACCAATTGGAGCCCATGTCGCTTCACCTGCTGGCATTCCTGTGCCTAAAATTCTGATTCCTTCAACTAAGTAACCAACGATGACAAGTGTAGCCAACATCGCGTACATATATTTTTCTTGAGTAGGCTTTGTGGCTTCTAAGAAAGCAGGTTTTTGTATATATCTTCTTCTATAGGCTAGAGCTAACCCTAATAGAACCATTAGTCCGGCAATATCAGCGGCGAAAGACACAACGATATAAGTAGTTCCTTGAAAAACTTTGAAGGGAGTATCGTAGTGAATAGCAACTAAATCAGTAGCAATCCACAAAATTATAAAACCCCAAAATATTAAGCCGTGAAAAATAGCAACGTTTCTAAAACGAGGAACTTTTCCTGAAAGAAGCAAGGTGTGGAAAAATTTTTTCCAATTTGGTTTTTCAGGCATCAACTCTTTTAGAGTTGTTAAACTTTTTCCACCAGTAATGATCATTAGCTTGTCGTATAGGCCTTTGGCAAAAACAACTAAACTAACTGCAAAAAGGCAGTACATGACAATTTTGAAAGAATAGGGAATATTCCACATGATCTCTCGAGCAGCGCTGGTCGTAATTTCTTCCATGGATTCTCCTCATGAAAATTAATTGAGTAATTTACTTTTTTTGAATAAATGTATTTGTTAAATAGGATAGATGAGTTTGTGAAAGTTTTAAATGAGAATTTTAGTAAAATAGGGCATAATTTAGAAGAAATATGAGAAGGAAATAAAATGAAATTGAATTGGGTTAGCATAATTACCTTAGTTGCCATTTTTTCTAGTTGTGCACGAGTGCAGACATTAAACATGGAGAAGCATAAATACTCAGAGCGTCCGCTGAATATTGTATGGATTCAAGTTCCTGGTTTGTCTGTTGAACAATTGGCCTTATTAAGACTTAGTACCAAAAATGCGGTAGAAAAAACTAACTTAGAACTAGCTCAATGTATTGGGAATGTGTGGAATTATAACTTATTTGAAATGCAACCGGAGTCGCGAAAAGGATTAATTTCTCAAATCAACGGAAGCCAAAACATTAAAGGTACTTGTGATGATTT
>JAKLJM010000408.1 GCA_023151145.1 Bacteriovoracaceae bacterium
ATCAAAAACCATGTCGCTTTTTAGTTCCATGGCATCACCGCGAAGTTCTACGCGAGAGTTATGGCCATGAAGTGGTTCGCGAGTTCCCTTTGCAAAAGTCATAAAATGAGAAGCAGCGAAATTAAAATACTGCTTGTAAACTCGGATAGAAAATTGTTCTATGTTTGATGTCATATCTTTTGATCCCACAAAAGTGTGAAAAATTTGTCTCAAGAGGGTATATACAAGGATTTTCATTATGAAAAGAAAAGATGCACAGAAGATGATAAGTCGTTTAAAAGACGCCTTTAAATCTGACAATGAAGCCATGAATGCACTTGAAATTCTAAGCTCTAAAGCTCTTTTACTAGAGGAATCAAGCTCCGTCTCAGTTGACAATATGAGCGATTTTCCCATTCCTCAAGAGTTAGTTGATTTAAGTGAAGGAACCGCTCTTTTTAGTGATGGTGCCTGTCGCGGCAACCCAGGCCCGGGGGCTTGGGGAATATTAGTGCAAAATGCTAGAGGAGATATTGTTTTAAAGTCTTCAGGAGTAGAATTGAAGACCACCAACAACCGCATGGAGCTTTCGGGTGTTTTACAAGGTTTAAATGAGATTTTAAGCCTGGAAGGCATTGATCGCCATCGTCCAGTGTTTGTTTATTCAGATTCAAAATACGTCGTTGATGGAATGAAATCATGGGTAAAAAATTGGAAAGAAAGAGGTTGGAAAAAAGCAGATAATAAAGAGCCTGAGAATGTAGATTTATGGAAAGGCTTGGACGAAGTGGCGCAAAAATTTTCATCGTTATATTTTATTTGGGTAAAAGGCCATGCTGGTCATCCACAAAATGAATACTGCGATAAGATGTGTAACCAAGCGCTGGATGAATCAGGTATCTGATGGTTTTAGTTTAGTAATAAACCCAACTAAAAAAGCTTGATTATTGTTTTCCACTGTTTATACTTAAAAGAAATAGTTAGTAGATTTTCAACCATCACATAATAACAAAGGAATGTTGATCATGAAGAAAAAATTGTTACCACTAGCGATTGTGGGAGCTTTATCACTCGTAGGATGTTCAAAAACTAAAGAACCAAAAACTGAAGAAGAAAAAGCAATGTATTCAGTTGGTGTAATGTTTGGTTCACGTTTAAACCAATTACAATTAACTGACGAAGAATTAGATAGCTTATCGCAAGGTCTAAGAGATTCTGCTAAAAATGAAAAACAAAAAGTAGATCCTATGCAATATCAGCAAAAAATCCAAGATATCTTCAAAGATAGAATGGCAAAACAAGCTGGTGACGTTAAGAAAAAAGGTCAAGAGTTCTTAGATAAGTTCGTAGCAGAAGGAGCAACTAAAACAGCTTCTGGTCTTGCCTATAAACACGTTAAAGAAGGAACAGGACCATCTCCAAAAGAAACTGATACAGTAAAAGTTCACTACCATGGTACTTTGATGGATGGAACAGTATTTGACTCTCGTGGTTGGACTGAAGGTGTTCAGTTAATGAAAGTTGGTGGAACAACTAAGTTTGTTATCCCTTCTGATTTAGCTTACGGTGATACTGGTGCACCTCCAAAAATTAAAGGTGGCGACACTTTAGTGTTTGAAGTTGAATTAATTTCAATCTCTCAAGGACAAGAAGCTCCTGCAGCTCAAGCACCAGCAAAGAAAAAATAATTATTCAGTAAATTGAATGTTTTAAAAAAGAACCCACCTTTTGGTGGGTTTTTTTTATTCAAATTTTAGGCAAAAAAAAACCCACCAAAAGGTGGGTTTTTTATTTCAATTAGTTTGATTCTTTATACCAACAAGATGGTCTATTTCCAATGGCATCACCATTTTTAAGAGCACATACTCCAGCGAATTCATCTGTTGCAGATACTTCATCTGTAAGAGCTTTATCACAAAGAGCAGCTTGATAATATGTATCTAATCTACACTGAGAAGCTGGGTGATTGTGGTAAGTTGTTTTTACAACAGCTGCATCTGGTTTAGAGAAATCGACAACACCGTCACCTGAAAGATCATTGAAGAGTCTTCCTACTGAGTATCCGGCCATTGCTGATCTTTGGCAGATCGCAATTTCTTCTTGAGACTTATAAACTGTTGAACATTTTGCAGTAACCGTAGCTGGAACTTTCATTTTTGCTACAACCGCTTGGTTATCTTCATCTTGGAAATAGCTTCTTAAACATTTCATTGTTCCGAAGTAATCAGCTTGGCCTTCGTTTGTTGCCCAAGATTTTCCCATTCCCCAACGATCGTCTTTTTTTGGTGCTCCACCAATATGGTGACCAAGTTCGTGACACATAACTACAGCGAAACCATCAACTGTAACTTGTGGATGGCGTGCTAAGCCTCCGAACATTGCCACTACCCATTCATTTCCGTTCTGCATCGCGTAAGCGTTAACTGTAGCGTCTGTCCAGTTTCTTTGAACTGCTAATTTTGCGCCATGCTTCTCAATTTCAGCATTATATAAGCCTTCAATTTTTGTAATGACGTTATTGAATTGAGCCTCAGTAATTCCACCGGTTGACTTTAAACCTACTGGGATTCTCATATTATTTTCTGGTAAAAAACCTGTTTTTCCATGCTCATCACATGCAAGAGCATTTGTTGTTAGGCCTAAAACTGTAACCATGGCCATAAGTGTTTTTTTCATAGATCCTCCGTGTGTGACATTCCTGTGTGTGGAAGTCGGATATTATTTTTCACCTTGGGAAATTTTTTGTCTAATAAAAAGCGATCGTTTTAATCGGATGTAAGAATATGTTGGCTTTTGAATGAAAAATACTTGAAAAATATCAGCCTTTTTGAAAAATTGTATTTTAGCAGTAAGATTGAGTAAGAAAATTCACAATTTTCTCATGTAAATTTTTGAGGTCTCCAATGAATAAGTTGTATCAAATCTATTTTTACGTCCCTGTTGAATACAAGGAAGTCGTGAAAGAAGCTATGTTTTTGGCCGGTGGAGGGCGTTTTAAGCATTATGATCAATGTGCTTTTGAATATCATGGTACTGGGCAATTTCGGGCCTTAGAAGGAGCTAAACCTTTCATCGGTAAAGAGGATGAAAAAGAATTGGTTGAAGAAATAAAAATTGAAATGATTTGTGAAGGTGTGAATTTAAAAAATGTTATAACTTCGTTAAAATCAACTCATCCCTATGAAGAATTGGCCTATGGGGTTATTGAATTAGTAGAGGTTTAGGTTATGAAAAAGTTCATTTTTTTAATTTTGGTTTTAGTTTTCAGTGAGATTCATGCTCAACAAAATTCGCAAAATATTCCAACTAGACAAGATGAGTTTTATCAAATGATAGAGCAAATGCGTGCTCGTCATCGCGAAATGATTAAAAGTTTAATGTATGATGATGTTGATTATGATTCTCTCTTTAAACAAATGGAGAAATCATTTGATGGAAAATCATTTGAAGATATGTTTCAAGGCAGAATAAATCCCATTGTCGGAGAGTTTGATTGGTATGCAGAAGGAAATTTTAAAGTTTTAAAATTAAAAGTCACTCAAGTAAAAGATAAACCCTTGGATATAAAAATTGAAAATCAAACTCTAAAAATTAAAGGTGTTGTTGAGTCAGTGGAAAATACTGAAAACACCAAACAAAAATCAGTCGTGCAGTTTGAGAGAGTATTTAGTTTACCGGACGATGTAGATGCCACTAATCCGATTTTTGAAAACAAAATGGGAGAACTGCATATTAAATTTCCTTTAAAA
>JAKLJM010000409.1 GCA_023151145.1 Bacteriovoracaceae bacterium
CAATAAAGATTGGGATAATTGGAGTTTGTGAGTTGTAAGTATAGAAACCGATATCATGAAAACCTTTGCGCATAAATTCTACGTTTGACCAAAGGTTCTTTAAGATCGAATCATCATTTTCAATAACATCTAAACAAGCTGAAACTGTAGCAACAGCAGATGGAGGCATTGAAGCCGAAAACATAAATGAACGTGCTGTATGTTTCACGTAATCCATGGCATCTTTTGAACCAGATACAACTCCACCAATTGTGGCGAATGATTTAGAAAAAGTCCCCATATTGAAATCAACTTCGTGAGCAAGACCGAAGTGGTGCATAGTTCCTTGGCCTTTTGGTCCTAGAACTCCAAGCCCATGAGCATCGTCTACGTAAATATAAGCACCATATTTTTTTGCTAATTTTACAACTTCTGGAAGATTTAAAATATCTCCCGTCATCGAGAAAATACCATCTGCTACAATGATGACACGATTAAAACGACTCATATTAGTCGCCAATTGGTCTTCAAGAGATTCCATGTCATTGTGTTTGTATTTAAAAGTTGTACCAAGTGATAATCTTGAAGCATCAATAATTGAAGCGTGGTTTTCAGAGTCAAAAAGCATTAAATCTTTTGGACCACAAAGTGCAGATAGTGCACCTAAGTTTGATTGCATACCTGTCGAGAAAACTAAGGCGCTTTCATGCCCCAAATATGTCGCAAGTTTTTCTTCTAATTCTTCGTGTATAGTTAAGTTACCATTTAAAAAACGCGAACCAGTACAGCCAGTTCCGAATTTTTCAATGGCCTTCATGGCTGCTTCTTTAACGTGAGGGTGATGAGTTAAACCAAGATAGTTATTTGAACCAATCATGATTTGTTGTTTGCCGTTTAATGTAATTCTTGAACCTTCACTTTCTTCGATTGATCTAAAGAAGGGATAGAGATCATTTTCTCTTAAGAGGTTCGCTCTTTCGATAATTTTTGAATCACTAAAAGACGGTTTGTTATTCTCTAACTTCATTTTTTACTCACTCACTAAATTGATTTTCGCGTAGCTTCTCTAATTACTCCTATCCTAAACTATCGTCAATTAATTTAAAGAGTTAGTGAAAAATCTATACACTGTTTTTTTGCTGTAAACTGTTGAAAATTTGAATTTTGGAGGGGGGAAAAGGTAAACTAGCCGGCTTTGTCTTCTTCTTCAGATTTTTTATTTAGGAGAGTGTCGAACTTCTTTTTCATCTCTTCGCCACGAGCTTCTGCGCTTATTTTTATATAAAGTTCATCTTCGGTTTTATAGTTAAGGTCTAGAAAAGCGATTCCAATTTTCACAAAGCCTGGCTTCTCTCCATCTGGAGTGGTCGGCGGAAAGTGACCGGCGATTTTAGCTTTATTAATATGATAGTTTTTTCGATCAAAGCGCAACGTACAGTCTCCAAAAACACGATTTTTTGGAAAACGCTCTTTATCAGCTTCAGGGACTAAGAAACTTGTTCCACCTGTCGAGAGATCGAGAGAATCGAAAACTTGGTTATCAATTTTAAATTGAACAGGGATAATCTTAGAAGCATTTAAACGAAAGCTTCCACGCTTTTTACTCATATAGATGATCTCACCTATGATGAGTGAATAAGTTAGGTCTACGCTGTGGAAAATAAGCTTAGAGATGGTGAAGAGGTGGGTGTGTTGATCGATAGGGATTTTCACACAAACATCTTTATCGGCCATATTTGAACCAGTGATTTTTGTAATCAATGATCCAGTTGGTTTAAGTTTGATTCTTTTTTCTGCACTTACATATTCCCAAGGCACGTAGGCTTCTGCCTTACTTTCCTCGTCACCTTTCATCCAGACAGTGATTTGTGGAATTTCTTTTTTCTTTAACAAAGAATCAATCATAGACTCGAAATAATCGAAGTCGATGGGTTGAAAGTAGTGTTTTTTATTAGGATCTTTTGTCTGGTTCATATGCGTCGTATCGGTAAATTAAAGAATTTCTTTAGCGAGAATCAAAAGTTTGGCCAGCTAGGGGGGAAACTGCTAGAATCCGGCTGAATATTTTCAACTATTTAA
This sequence comes from Bacteriovoracaceae bacterium, assembly GCA_023151145.1. Lineage (GTDB taxonomy): Bacteria > Bdellovibrionota > Bacteriovoracia > Bacteriovoracales > Bacteriovoracaceae > Bacteriovorax. The sequence goes on from JAKLJM010000409.1 coordinate 2,059, forward strand.
TTTAAATATTACAGGATTGGGGTGATATGGAATTAAGGATAACAGGGCTTCTCGACAAAATGAGCACTCATTTAATTGACGGCAAAGTCGATTATTCCTTTACCGTTTTCGAACCCCTCCCGGAAAAGGTTCCAGGAACCTTTTCGGAGCGTCACTTTAAATTAAACGATGTGATAGGGAAGTCTATAAAGCTAAGCTTTTTAGG
>JAKLJM010000410.1 GCA_023151145.1 Bacteriovoracaceae bacterium
ATAGGCCCATTGAGCTATATTATAAACTAATGAAGAAGAAGAACCTAAGCCCCACTTAAGCGGAAAACCTAAGCGAGTTTCAACTTTTACATCTACTTCATCTCTTAGAAAATGAGGATTTTGTTTACGTACTTGTTGAAGAATTTTTTGTAAAAACAGTGCTTCCTCTGAAGGATTTTCATCTAAACAACGAAATTGCCAAAACTCAAAACTTGCTTCAAACCAACAATTCCCTTCAACATCAAAAGATTTCCAATTAAGTGTCGGTGAAAAAGAAGGACCGTATTTAACAGATAAAGATTGCCCGACTTTGGTAGGAAGCGCTAAGGCCTGTGCACCCTCTAGAACAAAATATTCGCTGGTTAATAAGAGTTTTCCATGCCCAAAGAAATATTGGTCTTTTTCCGGACAATTCTTTTTTAAATCATTATTAATCTTATCCAAATTGTGTTCCATCATTAAATTCAATCCAATCTAGCGAGCTAGTAAACAAAAAGCATTTTAATTATCTAATTATCTAATTCTCTCAAACTTTTAATATATTCTCTGACTGCATTAAATGAAATTATCTCGTTTTCAAATTTAACTTTCGCTAATTCGCGTTCTTCATTATTTGCTTCCAGATGATTTAAAATATTCATTAGGTGCATTTTCATATGTCCCTTTTGAATTCCTGAAGTCACTAAAGATCTAACGGCACCAAAGTTTTGTGCCAATCCAATAACTGCAACTATTTACATTAATTCTTGAGCACTAGGATTTTGAAGCATATCTAACGAAAGTTTTGCCATAGGATGCAAAGCCGTTAAACCACCAACAGTCCCTAAGGCCAAAGGAATTTCTAACCAAAACGTAAAAACACCATCTTTAATTTCACAGTCACTTAAACCACGATATTCTCCGTCTCTGGCCGCATAAGCATGGCCACAGGCTTCAATGGCCCTAAAATCATTTCCAGTTGCCAACACCACGGCATCAATACCGTTAAAAATTCCTTTATTGTGAGTGGTCGCTCTTGAGCGATCAATTTTTGAGATAGTAATGGCGCGTTTAAATTTTTGAGCAAACTCTTCGGCCGACATCCCAAGACTATCCTCTGCCAATTCTTCAATCGGACAGCTGACTGACGCTTTCACTCGGCAATTGGGTGTATAGTTGGATAAAATACACATAACAATTTGTAGGTCTTTATTGTTATCTGCAATTTTTTCGTCTCTTAAAGCACGGTCTTTAAAAACTCTGCCAAATGTTTCAAGAACAGAGTTAATAAAATTTGCGCCCATGGCATCACAGGTTTCAAATTCTGCTTCAAGTTGATAATAATTTTTTTCTAAATGAGTTTTATTAATGAGCTGGATAGAACGAATCCCGCCACCTCTTTTCTCCATATTAGAAACCAGTGGTGTGACTTCGAGGAGAAGATCTGTTTTCACTCGATCAAAAAAGGCTTGAACTTCATCTGGTGCCAAAGACCACATAAAATGAACATGGCCCACTTTAGTTGTACCAATGACCTCAGTTTTAAATCCACCACGTTTTAACCAAAAGCTCGCAGACTTTGAAGCTGCCGCCACAACCGAGCTTTCTTCAATAACCATTGGGACATTGAAAAGTTTTTGATTAATACTTACATTGGGAACAACACCATAAGGAAACAAAAAATTTGAAATAGTATTTTCAGAAAATTCATCTAGTACAGTTTGAGTTTTTTGATCTTTAAGCCAAAATGATTTTAAAATTTCTCGTGCATATTCACTGCCACGAAGAGAGGTTTCAACCACTAGATTTAATTTTTCTAGTTTTGTGAGTTTAGAAAAACCAACAAATGGCTTAAAAATCACATTTTTCATTTTTTCAGTTGAAAGAGTTTCTAACATAACTCATCTCCCGGATTAGTTTTTAATTGCAAAACTTGATAGGCCATTATTAGCCCCTTCATTTCATGCTCAACAAACTGAGCAAGTAAGTCGCGATCATGGGCGCGAATGATAAATTCTTTTGCCTGTGCATAGAGTGTTTTATCTCCTGGCAATTTAGAAAGCGCGTAATAACCATCGAGAAAATTTCTCATCCCACCAGAGGCAATGACTAGTTTATTTAAATGATTTGTCGATTTTGTTTTTAACATTTTATTTATAGTCTCAATCATTTCATCAGCAGAGTGCCCAACATAAATTAAGGGATGCTCTAGTTCGCTACGTGTTTGAGAGTCTTGTTGTGATTTTCTTTTCTCTTCGATTAAAGAAAAATTTGTCCCCCC
>JAKLJM010000411.1 GCA_023151145.1 Bacteriovoracaceae bacterium
AAATCGCCATATACATCATAGTGGAATAAACAATTACACCTTGAACTATTGGATAATCTCTATTTTGTATTCCCTCAAATAATAGTGAGCCCATTCCTGGAATATCAAAAATCGTTTCAGTAATCATTGTCCCTGCGATAACGACAGACAATTGAATGGCAACAACATTGAGAATTGTAGGTAAACAGACCTTTAAAATTCTAAGTAATACCTGTGTTTCACTTAATCCTTTAGAACGAATCACCATAATCCATTGAGCGTGATATTCCTCTAAAAATTTATTTCTCGTTACTCGCATGATCACTGAACTCAATGGAATAACCAAGGTAAGAATCGGGAGAAAAGCATGTTTCAAACTTGTCCACTCAGACACAGGAAACCAATTAAGTTTAATTGAAAAAAACAAAACCAAAATTGGAGCCAATGAAAAGATGGGAAAAGATAATGAAAACAAAGAAATGATTCTTGAAAATTTATCAAAGGATTGAGATTTTTTAAAACCGGCCATGATTCCTAAAAACATTCCAATAACAGCACTTAGAGATACTGAAACAAACGCTAATATTATCGTAGGAGTCATTCTTTCTTTTAATAATTCTTTCACTTCTTTTTTACCAAAAAGAGTCATGCCGAGATCACCCTTAAAGAAGCCTTTTAGATATTGAACATATTGTTCACTTAAAGTGAGATGAAGCCCTAATTGTTCTTTAACTTTTAAAATTTCTTCCTGAGTCGCTTTTTGACCTAAGATTGTTTCTACAGGATCTCCGGGTGCTAGACGGATGACAAAGAAAATAGCTGTCATCGCTAAAAAGATTGTAAACATCGCGTATAAAATTTTTTTAAATAATCTACTCATTAGATTCATCCTGTAAGTCTTTTCGAACCATTGAAACACCTTGGGCTATCCAAAAAATCTTTTTAAGATCACCCTCTTTACCTAAAACATAGAAGATAGATTGATTACCAACAACTAAATTAAACCTAAACTCATCTTCGTTTATTTTGCCATCGTAGTTAAGTTCTGCATTTGAGAACATTTCCATTGGAATATCATTATAAGCTTCTTGAAAATAAGGATATCCATCCCAAACCAACATAAACCTAGCCGAACCAGACTCTACTTCTATTGCTTTTTTTATAAATCCTGAAAACGCCAAGCACTCGGTGACTTGTGAAAAGAAACAAAGAAGTTTTTTGGTTTTTGGTGCAGGGATAATTTTGTTTTGTTTGTCACGAGACTCAGGACCAGTCGTTTTTAATTCATAGCCCTTATTTTTTGGTGAAATTTTAATATGAGAAGTGTATTTTTTTCCATCAAACCAAACAGAATACTGTGCTTCTTCAGGTCGCAAGATCGCTGTTTTCTTTTTAAGATATCCAGGATTTGAATAAACAATACTTTGTTCTAAGATATTATTACGATCTCTGTTTTCGAGTTCCATTTGACGTTTAACATATAATTTATCATCACCTTTTTGGAAACCCACTTGCCTAGTTACTGAAAAGCTTCCATTTTTATCGGCATAAATATACTTATTCGTTCCAAGATCTAGTTGTTTTTTATTTCGTGAGACTTGATTAGAACAAGACATCGCCAACATTAACAAAAATAATAAAATTGTTTTTGTGAGCTTACTCATTTTTGATAAATTCCTCGAATTCACTACGATAATCAGTTAGCTCTAAAACTGTTCCAGTTAGATCTTCTAATTCTCGCTTTAGACTAGCGCTGTGTTTGAAGGCAAAACCGAGTTTTTTCATTTTAATGTTATTGAAATAAGGACTGATATAATCCATGGAATAGACCATTTTAATATCACTTAGCGTGAAACTTTTTGTTTCAAACATAAGGACGGCGGAAAATGTTCTACTTTTAAAAGGTTTCAGTATTTCTTCATACTCTGCGACTGACGCTATTCCGGCCAATCCATCGGCATTAATGTCTTCTACTCTTAAACCATAGACTTCTTCATCTTCGTCTTCAGCTTGAACGGTGTTTTTCGCACTTAGTTTTTTAAAAAAAGCATTTTCTTGTGTATCTTTTTTACTTAAAAAAAGTACATTTTCTTCACTTTTTTCATTCTCATATCTTATATAGAGGAAACATTGATAACGTGGGTATGTAATGATTCTTTCTTGTAATCTTTTTTCTACTCGATATGCTGGTTCTTGTATTTCTAGTTCTAGAATTTTTTCTTCTTCATTTTGGACAAGGACTTTAGCTTTAATGAAATACTCAACTTCATTTAAT
>JAKLJM010000412.1 GCA_023151145.1 Bacteriovoracaceae bacterium
GTCCCTTGTAGGAGTTATAACCTTTCGAGGAAGAATATCCCATGATAAAGGCTGGTTCATTTTTAGCTGGTGTTTTATTGGTGATACCAGAGTTGTTAGGAGAAAAATTTTGAATAAAAGACTCAGTTTTAAAAGATTTTTTTAAGATCTCTTCAGGAGTTTTGGAGGCAATAATTTGAGAACGTCTATTGATAAGATAAGTTTCACTTTTGGAATCGACGATAGTTGCCTTAATAATATCATTAAGAAAGTTACAGTTAAACCAGCTTACGATAACACCTATGATTTCATTATTTTCATTAATTATTGGAGAGCTAAACTTAATAACTGGGTTTTTGAGATGTTCTGCATACTCAATATCGGAATAATAAATTTGTCCATTAAGGGCCTCACGGAACCACTCTGTATTTTCGTAATTTTGATTCATCATAGATTGATCTATTGCTGATGCAACAACATCACCATTGACGTTTAAGATGTAAAGATCATGATAAACTTCATAAATTTTATGAATTTTCTGAAGTAGTTCAATGGCTTCTTTATCTGCAAATCGTTGTTGTTCCAAAATTTCTTTGAATTTATTAAAAGTCGACCATGCTTGAATATCGCAGTATCTTTCAAATAAATTTCTATCTACTTTGCTAGAAGTATCCTTAGCAGCATCAAGAAGGCGAATTGAAATTGATTCATCGACTACTTTACGTAAGTTATCTGTGGCAATATTAATAGTTTCAACAAAGTTCAAACTTTTTTTAGCTAAAAGTGCTACTTCATTAGCAATGATAGAAAATCCTTCTCCATCAGATCCAGCTATTCCAGCTTGAATTGAAGCATTCACGGCAAGAAGTTTAACTTCTCTATTGTTAGCATTAATTTCATAAACTAGTTCATCAATTTCTTTCATGGTATTAATAAGGGCTAAACCTGATTTTTCTGAGTCAATCTGAGAAGAAGCTTCTTCTGGATATACCAACGTTGTAGTGCCATCGTTATTTCTTCTACTTAGGGGTTTTGCATGTATAGGAATACTTGTGGTATTTATTGACTCGGAAATGATAGCTGACCAACCTTTTCCTCTGTAGGCGTTGTACCCTTTGGTATAACAAAATCCAACAGCTAAGGACTCACCATTTCTGGCTTTTTCTAAGGAGTAACCAACATGTTGTTTACATGAGAGTCTTCCTGCCTTGAGCCAATCGTAATGATCTTGCATAATTTGTGATTCATGGGCAGAAGCAATAACTTTTGAGCGATTATTAATTATAACTGCATTTGTTAGTTCAGAATATTGTCCGCTTGTAATCATTTCCAAAGCAAAATCCCAGTTAAAAAAATTAGCTAAAACTCCTATGATTTCATTATCAGCAGACATTACAGGAGAGCAGTAGGCCACAGTATTGATTTTGATTAAATGATTAAAGTGAGCATCGGTTACAGTTACTTGTCCATCTCTAGTAGTAAGAAACCAATCTTCGTGTATTAAGTTTTGTCCAATTAAACTACGGCTTTTGGCACTAGCTATAATTTTTCCTGATTTATCTAAAAGTAAAGATTCAGAATACACCATGTAGATCATAACTAATTTTTCAAGTTGATCGCAGGCAGCAGATATATTTTCTGAAGTTGAGCTGAGAATTGCATTTTTTATAGAATCAAAGGTGGCCCACGCTTGGACATCGCAATTTCTTTCAAAGAGATTACGATCAAGTTTATCTATTAAATCAGCTGCTAGCTCTAGATTTCTTATAGCCACAGCATCAAGAGCTTGTGATTGAATTTTTTTAACGATAGAAGTTAGTTTTTCACTTAAAGAATTATTTTTTTGAGCTTGATTTGAAATTTGTTGAGCTACAATCGAAAAAGTCCCAGTACGGTTTTTCATTTTTGCGCCTTCGATGGCGGCACAAAGGGCAATAAAATTAGCTTTTTGGTTTATCTCTTCAAGAATTTGTAGTGATTTTTCTAGCCCACCACTAGCTTCAATTAAAATATTTGCCTGTTGATTCTCTTTGTTTATTTCGGACACAAAAGCCTCTTAATTTTTAAAAGTGTAGGTTTGAAAGCGCTAATCTTTCAAACCTACAGGTCAATTATGCAACTCGTTCTTTATTCTGTTTTTTTACTTCAGGACTAAAATTTGAATTGATCTCCTCATCATGTTGAGAAGCATCAAGCCCAATGTTTTCATCAGACTCGCTGACTCTCATGCCAACAAGTGCATTAGCTACTTTGAAGACAACAAAAGTTCCAACT
>JAKLJM010000413.1 GCA_023151145.1 Bacteriovoracaceae bacterium
AAAAAGATTTCTTACTTATTCTTCAATACATCAAGTGAGTAAATATTCTAATCGAGCTAGCTATGAAGTCTTAAAACAAAATTCTCCTCGATTGGTAAAAGGTTTACCAAATCGAGAAGAAAGTTTAGAAGAGACTTATTGGGATTTATAACTGCTGAAAAATATTTTTAAGTGTTTCAATTCTTTGTTGAAATAAATGGCCTTGCTCAGGACTGGTGAGTGAGCGACCAATGACTAAAATGATATTTTTAGATTTTGATGATTCTTGTAAAGCCATTTGTGGAGTAACGACTCTTTTTTGGTCTTGAACTAAATTGCTTTTAACTTCATCTTCAAAACGAATGCCTGGACAGACGGAGATGAATGAATATTTATTCGCCATACTTAATTCCAGTCCAGAATGGACAACTCCATCAATTTTTAATTCACTGGCCATTTGAAAGTAGTTTTCAAATCCTGCTTGGATCTGTTCTTGATTTTTAAAGTTATAAACTTGTTTTAGTTCAGCTTCATTCATACTAGTGAGATAACTCACACCTAAGATTTTAGTCCTAGGAAGATAACGATCTCGATAGTCTAAGGCCATAGACAACATTGAAGGGCCACCACCCAGATGAACTGTCAGATATTGAATATTCAATCCATCTAAACTTTGGATTGATTTTGCAACGGTATTTGGAATGTCATGAAGCTTAAGATCAAGAATTTACATCTTCTTTGGCAATTTCTTCAATTAAATTTTTACCATAGCGAAGAAACAATTCCAGACCAACTTTGTAGAACCCTAAGTCATGTTTTGTCTTTCGTACAAATTGCAGTGCACGTTCACGATCAAAATTATCTAGCGCTACTGCAATGTTGTTTCGAATTGAATTACTACTTGTCATTTTGTACTCTTTTTAAACTTGTCGCAGACTCTTGCAATGATAGGGGATGGATATCTTGCTTATAGGTACTAATGAGTGATTGGAAGACAGCTTCAATATTCTCTGGTCTAGTGAAACAGGGAAGTCCATATTGAATGGCCGTATTTCTAATAGTTTCACCTTCACTTTGCGACTTTCCTTGATTCATAGGAGTATTGGCCACCAAAATGATTTCTGGATCTTTAAGAATATCAACAATTGTTCCTTTTTCAGCAGTATAAATATGCCCAACTTCAGCGCATGGAATTCCTAATTGTTGAATGTATTTTGCTGTACCAGGTGTTCCAATGAATGAATGACCAATTTTTTGCAGTTGTGGAAGATATTTATTTAATAGACTTTTATTTTCATCCGCCAAACTTAACATGATTTTTCCAACTCGACCAAGGCCCGGATAATTGCCTCGATAGGATTTTAAAACGGCGTGGTGAGCATCATAATCTAATCCCATAGTCTCACCGGTTGAACGCATTTTTGGACCAAGGATAATATTATCCTGAAGAAAGCGATCAAAGGGAAACGTTGACTGTTTAACCGCGAAATAAGGAATTTCAACGACGTTGTCGTTTTCTATTTTTTCACCCAACATGGCCATGGTAGCTAGTTTGGGGATTGAAAGATGATAGGCTTTCGAAAGAAATGGCAAGGTTCTAGAACCGCGAGGATTGGCTTCGATACAGTAAATTTTTCCATTTTTAACTGCAAACTGAAAATTTATGGGGCCAACGATTTCTAATTTTTCAACCATCTCAAGCGAAACAGCTTTTAGTTCAAGTTGTAATTCTTTACTAAGATGCAGAGGAGGAGTTATCATTCCTGAATCTCCTGAATGGACACCCGCATTTTCAATATGTTCAGTTACGGTATAAATCTTATTGTTAAAATGATCTCTAACCATATCGACATCAAATTCCAAAGCATTTTCCAAATAATTTTCGACAAGAAAGGTAACTTCGGAATTAGTTAATTGGTTTTTGATAGATATCGGAAGTTCATGTAAGTCACTGTGGTCATAAAAAATGAACATGGACTCACCACCAATAACAAACGACGGTCTTATGATGACAGGGAAGCCTATTTCTACGATAGCGTTGATTAATTCCTTATGTCCTTTAACTTCGATACTTGTTGTTTTTGCAATGTTGACAGTGTCTAGAAATTTTGAAAATAAATTTCTATCTTCCGTTAAGTCTAAGGTTTTAAAATCTACACCTAGGAAATTTAATTTTAAATATTCCTTGCGAAAACTTTTTTCTAAATGTTCTCTTATTTGAATTCCGGTTTGACCTGAGAATGAAGTGATGACACCACTTGGTTTTTCGTTGATAAATATATCAAATAAATCCTCTGAGTAAAGAGGAGAGAGATAGAGTCGATTGGATGAATCATAATCAGTTGATACTGTTTCAGGATTTGAATTGATCATGATGGCGAATCTGTTTGTTTCTTGAATTGCTTCTGAACTTTTTACACAGGAATAATCAAATTCAATTCCTTGTCCGATTCGATTTGGACCTGAGCCTAAAATACAAATTGATTCCTTTTTATTGTCAATTTGCAGGGGGAGTGCTTCATTTTCAATTGAGTAAGTTGAATAGAAATAGGGAGTATTAGCGATAAACTCGGCAGCACAGGTATCAACTGCTTTATAGACGGGAAAAATATTGTTTATGTGTCTTTGAGCAAAAATATCTTTTTGCGGTTTATTGGTTAAAAAAGCTATATGTTTGTCTGAAAGACCAATTTTTTTTGCTTCGAAAAGATCTTGCGCAGTTAATTTTTTTAGCAATGAGAGTTTCTCTTCTTGCTCCACGATAGATTTCATTTGTTTGATAAACCAAGGAGTAATTTGTGAGGCGTGATAGATCTCTTCTTCGTTTACTCCTAATCTCAATGCCTCTAAAACCGCGACAAGAGATAATTCTTGGGGATGACTTAATCGATGAAGGATTTCTTCTCGATTAAAGTCAACGGGGTTTGATTTTAATTGAGAGAGTGAAGGGATTTCTAGTCCCATCTCT
>JAKLJM010000414.1 GCA_023151145.1 Bacteriovoracaceae bacterium
AGTTTAGAAATCGGTGAATTTTTTAAACGACACGTGCCACTTTTTAATTAAAAATGTGGCACCACAAATCGAGTTTCAGTAGGCTTAGTCCAATCCGGCAATGTTCTATTTTTTTTCTGTAAAACATTTTGTCCCGCAAGTGCAAGTAAGAATGAATCAAAGGCCCTTGGATTTTTTACTAAAATTTCTAAGTCATGATTATAAATAAATATATTTAGTTCTTTTTCTACTTTTTTAATAAAATCAAAACGCGACTCAATACCTAGATCAATGTCCTGCAGAGAAAGTACATCTTTTTTCAAAATAAGCTTTGAACGTAATAATTCAATTAAGATAACATGCTCATTAGCTTCAAAGAGTTCTAAACTTTTAGGAAAATGGCGCTTTAGATAAGCAAAACGTGAAAGCATCATCAGTGATGTATGTCCAAAAGAATCAAACGATGTATTAAACATTTCTAAAATAGGATCGTAGTAATATTTCCACATCCATAGATCTATGGGGCGATTCCAATAAGGAATATAGCCTTTTTTAAGACGACGTTTAAAGGAACGAGATAATAGATGGTGATGAGTTTCTTTTTCAAAAATGTTTTTATTATAAACAATTTCATCAGCACGATTGCGATCTTGTTCATATTTTTTAGGATTCGTTGTTAAAAGTTCCTGATCTTTTGCCAGTAACTCTTCCATTTTTTTATTAACGGTAACCACTTCTGTTTGTGGACAACTTTTCACACCAGGACAATCTAATTCACAGCTCTGACATTTGGGATTTGTCAGAGGAAAATCTACAACTAATTGTTCGACATTAAATTTTTCAATCCAGCTACGAATAACATCATCAGTGTTTTCTTCTTCTTCTTCCTTTACGGGCAGAAGTGACTTTAAAAACCAGCGATCTTCATGTTTACCTGGATTAATATCTTCCTCAGCATTGGCATAATGTTCAATAAGGCAAAAGTAGAAATTATCTTTTCTACCACCTTTCATACTTAAGCTACCAATGTTTCTAGGTTTTATCATGACAGTGGTGGCTCCACATGAAACGGCAATAATGTCATTGCGTGTTTACGTACTAGAACCTCTACTTCCGTTTTATTTTCTTTAGGGTGAGCAATGAGAAAGCATCCTCCTCCTCCTGCGCCACAGACTTTAATTCCGTGTATTTTCCCTTTTAATTCTTCTTCTAATTTCAACATGGAAGGAGTCATGATACCTGGAAATAATTTTTTTCTTTCCGCCCCTTCTTCTGCAATAAGTTTTGGAAGTTCAGTATATTTTTTATCCGCCATGGCTTTATAAGCACGATGAGATAATTCTGCGATTTGATTTAAACCTGTTCGCACGTGAGCTTCTTTATTAAAGAATGCTTTATAGACTTCCCAGTTATTGATTCCCGATAGTCTAGTGTCACCGCTATAAACCAATGTTAAATTTTCTTCTAAATGACTCTTTAAAGCAGCATCAAACATTTGATTCACTTCTATCAATCCAGGCTTTGGAACCAGAGCTAAAACGCCACCAAAAAGAGCAGGATAATAGTCTTGATATCCAGCCGGTCCCGAATCAAGAATCCTTCCCTCTAATCCATTTACCTTTTGAATAGCTTCAATTTTATTTAAAGGAGTTTTTGTCCACTTACAAAGTGCATGAAAAATCGTCACGCCCATCGCAGAAGATCCCCCCAAACCTGCACCAGGAGGAGAGCCGGATTCTAGTTCAACTTTTAGACCGCGATGCAATTTAAATAAATCAAAAATTTGAACTACAAATGAAAGTTTTCCAAAAAAACCATTATGAAAATTTTCTTCTTTTATATCTTTTGAAAAGAAACGTTCAGTGCTTTGATAATCTTTTGAAACAATTTCTAGTCCATCAAAATCAATTTCACTTAATGAAACTTTTGCTTTCAAAGATGTTGCTAAATTTAATGTCACTACATTTGGAATAATTAAATTGATAGGATTTAAATCAAGAGTTCCTCCTAAAAGATCAACTCTTACAGAACCCGAAGTCACATTACTCACCGTACACTCCAATATAAGGCAGCTCGCGGTAATTGCCGTTAAAATCTAAACCGTAGCCAATAACAAATTTATCTTCAATATCAAAACCTAAATAATCAATCGGCACTTCAACTTTTAGGCGTGCTTTTTTTCTTAACAATGAACAAAGCTTCAATGATTTTGGTTTTTTTAATCGGAAATGTTCTAATAAAAACTG
>JAKLJM010000415.1 GCA_023151145.1 Bacteriovoracaceae bacterium
AAAAGAAATGTTGGCCCAACTTCTTCCCACCGATCCTGAATTAGTTGAACCAGGTGTGAATGTAGGTCATTTAGATGATGGACTCCAGTATAAATTCACAACCATCACCAAAGATCCTCTCACTGTAAATCAAGAAAGTGATTGGGAAAAAATTGAAGTCCCTAATAATAAAGTCGGTGAATTAATTGTCAGTGGTGAACACGTTTGTGAGAAATATTATAATAATGAAGATGCCTTTATAAAATCAAAAATCAAAGATCATCAAGGGAAAATTTGGCATAGAACTGGAGACTTAGGTTTTGTTGATAAAAATAACCATTTATGGATAGTAGGTCGTGTACATAATGCGATTAAAAGAGCAGATGAATATTATTTCCCGGTGCGGGCAGAAATTATTATTAAAAGATTTAAAGAAGTTAAAAAAGCAGCCTTTTTAGGAATTCCGGATGAAAAGTATTTTCAAAAGACTGTAGCAGTTTTCTCGGCAAACAATAATATTTCATCTGAAGATTGTGAAAAAGCGAAAGTGGAAATAAGAAGAGTCTTAGAGAAAAATGGATTTATTGTTGATCATGTTGTCTTGGTAGATGATATTGCCATGGACCCTAGACACCATAGTAAAGTTGAATATGAAGTTTTAAGGCAACAACTTATTAAAAGTGGATTAGTTTAAATGACTAACAATGCTAAAAAATTATCGCCCTTAAAAAACTGGTGGATATTTACTCAGGAAAGATTTCATCCTGTCAGTCATTTTACGATGCTTTTTGTCTTCGTTCTATTTCATTTACTAATGTCTACTCCTTCAAAAAGATTAGACGAAATACCGTTATTCAATGGTCTTTTTTTATATTTAGGCGTGGTAGTTTTTTACTATAAGCTTCGTCTCTACGATGAAATTAAAGACTACGAACTAGATTGCGTGATCAATCCCCATCGCCCATTACCTCGAGGTCTTTTATTTCACCGTGATTTATATTTGGGGATTGTTCTTTGTCTGATCTTTGAACAAATCTTTTTTTCACGTTTTGGACAAAATGCCGTTTTCCTACTCGTGATCGCTCAAGTTTATAGTCTAATCATGTATAAAGAATTTTTTATACGTGATATTATTCGTCCCCATTTAACCACTTATGCGGTTTTACATACGGTTGTTACCAGTTTTTTAACCTTTGCGATTTTAGGAGCACTGAAAGACCAAAACATTCTTGAAGCTTATATTGATCGCGACAACATTCTTATGGCCTTAAATAATTGGCTGCTCTTTAATGTCTTTGAATTTGGCCGCAAAACCTATGCCACCGAAGAAGAACGGGCCGGGGTTGATACCTACTCGTCTCTTTTTACACCATATGGGGCTTTTTTATTACAGCTCATTCAAACAGGTTTAAGTAGTTTTTGTATTTTTACATTGTTTTATCATTCTGAAATGACTTTACTCAGAAAAGATTTTTTAATTATTGGTCTGCTTTTTATCCAGATCATTTTTATGCTTATCAGTGCCTTATATCTATCAACTAATTTGGTTAGATGGGCAAAAATTTATCGATCATTTTCTGAAATTTATATCGTTTTAGTTTTCCTCTTTATGTTAGCACTTATTATATTTACTTAAAAAAAGGCAACCATGAAAAACATTCTTTTAATTAAAAAAGATTCCACTCATCATTATGCAAAAAAAGAAGCAGGAGGAAAGGGACATAATTTATACCTTCTGTCTAATAGCGGATTCAATGTCCCTGATTGGGTTGTCTTACCTCCGAAAACATTTGAAGATTTTAAAAAGATCACAGGAATATCAGAATATATTGATAATATTCTCACCAATGAACATATTTCTTTAAAAGAAGTGAGCGACAAAATAATTAAAAAAATTTCCGAGACACCTTTTCCAAAAGAAATGGAACAAGAATTAAAAAATGTTTATGAATCATTTAAACATGAAATGATTGCCGTAAGATCTTCTGCCCATGATGAAGACTCTGCTATTCATTCATTTGCTGGTCAATTAAGTAGTTATCTCTATGTTGAAACCTTTGATCGTGCCCTTCAACACATTCGAGATGTATGGGCTTCGGCCTACTCCGAACGCTCTCTTCATTATCGAACGACTAATAAACTTGAAATCACAAATATTAAGGTTTCAGTAATTTTACAAGTGATGATTGATCCCGAAAAATCCGGCGTACTTTTTACTTGTAATCCTATT
>JAKLJM010000416.1 GCA_023151145.1 Bacteriovoracaceae bacterium
ACGCCACTTTTCCTGAGAGAATTCTTAAGGCCTATCCTATTGAAGAAAAAAAAGTACGTGGTTTAAGTATTAAGGAAGATACGCCTGACAGTGAGTTGTTTGAATATAAGGCCGAATGGTTAGTACAGTTTTTACAAAAAAAACATGATGAAAAAATTCTGCTTATTTGTCGCTCGAAAACAAAAGTCTTAATTCTTGAAAAACTTTTAAAAGAGAGTATTCCTGGCCTTGAAGTTGGAGTCTTTCATTCTGATTTAAGTTTTGTCGCTCGAGATCGGCAAGCAGCCTTTTTTGCAGACCCCGATGGAGCCCATATTCTTCTTTGTACCGAGATAGGATCTGAAGGGCGCAATTTTGAATTCGCCCATCATTTGGTTTTATTTGATTTACCGCCCATTCCTGAAATTCTCGAGCAAAGAATTGGACGTCTAGATCGAATTGGACAAAAAGAAGATATAAAAATTCACGTGCCTTATTTACTGGATACCTTTGAAGAGATTTTGTTTTCTTGGTACAACGAAGCTTTTGATGCTTTTCAAACTTCTTCTAAGGGCGCAGGTTTGGTTTATCAGCGTTTGCAAAGTTTATTGCGTGAATACTTAGAGAATCCAAAAATGATTCTAGAAGATCGAAAGATTTTGCATGATTTTTTAGAGACAGCGAAAAAAGAATATAGTGAAGTAACGCACGATTTAGAAAAAGGACGCGATATTTTAATTGAGCTTAATTCTTTTAAGAAAGATCTTGCGGATCATTTTTTAAAAGAGATCGCCCAATTTGATTCAGAACATGAATTGCAAGATTATATGTCATCGGTCTTTCATCACTTAGGTGTAGATGTTGAGGATCTGAACAACGATATATTGTATATTAAGCCTGGGGATAATATGTATGTTCCCCATTTCCCAGGGCTAGATTCAGATGGCAAAAGAATTACATATGATAGGAATGTTGCCAGAAGAAGAGAGGACGTAGAGTTCTTGACTTGGGATCATCCCATGGTGGTAGGGGTGATGGAGCTCATTTTGAGTAATACTTTTGGGAACATGATTGTGACCACGAGAAAAACCAAAGGGGCGGCCAAGTCTTTTGTTGAATGTTTTTTTCGTATGAGTCCAATTAGTGAAAAAAAATACGACGGTCATTATTATTTTCCCACGACAATTATTCGTTCACTTTTAGATTCAAGTGGAGAGAATTTTTCAGAGAAATGGCAAAAAAATGATTTAGATGAAAAGATCATGGATGCACCAATTGAAATAAGAAAAAAAGCACAAACAATTCCTAAAAATGCTATTCAAAAACTACTTAAAGCTAGTCATGATTATGCACTAGCGGAATCGCTTAAATTAAAAGAAATTTTTATTAATCAAATGAAGAGTGAACTGAGCAAAGAAAAAGAACGGCTTCTCCATTTAAAAGCCATTAATCCCTCGGTAAAAATGGAAGAGATCCATTTCTTGGATGAACAAATGGAGCACTTAGAAAAAGCATTTAAAGAAGCAGATGTGACTTTAGATTCGTTTAGAATTGTTTTATAAAAGAGTAAGAATGCTGGATTAGTCCAGCATTCCTTCTTCGTGTAAAACTTTTTTGAAGTGATTCAACATCTCAAGACTGTAATTACCTAGTTCATCAATCATCATGTCTTTTAACGTTTGTTGTGGCGTTGTTTTATTGGTGATCATTCTTTTATCGTAGTTATTAACCATTGATAAAATTTCTTCAATTTTACTTAATTTCTTTTTCTTATTTGGCCCTAGCCCTGAAAGAACTTCTTCATGATTGGCGACTAATTCAAGAATGTTTTTGTTTACGTAGGGACGATCCGCTAACATGTCTACAGAGTCTTTAGTGTGAATGTAGTAAATGCGTTTATCGTCGTGAGTAAGGAGTTTTTTCGGTTTATTGAAAAGTGCAATATCATTTTTACTCATTTTGGTTACCCCAATATCATGAATAAGTGCTGCTGTTCCTAAATCATCTAGTTCTTGTTCACTAGCACCAAGGTACTCTGCTAACTTACAGGAAAGGGCACAAACATTAAGAGAGTGTTTGATGATCTCATCATTTTTTTCAACTTTTTTACCAAAGATTTTTTTAAGGGCATCAGGGTTATTTTTAATAATTTGGCGTAAGCTTTTTGCTGCGGTTTCCGTCATGCGATAAGCAGTTTCCGACTTCGGATCCTTTTGCATTCTTT
>JAKLJM010000417.1 GCA_023151145.1 Bacteriovoracaceae bacterium
AGTAATGAACTGGCCAATTATAAAGATTATGCCCTTCTAAGTTATCACCATATTCCAAATGTAAATCATTTGGAAGTTTTCGAAAAAGCTGGTGGCTATGCCATGATGAAAGCTTGTTTTGATAAAGATCCTGAAGTGATCAAGGAAGAAGTTAAAAATTCTGGACTTCGTGGTCGTGGTGGAGCGGGATTCCCGACTGGTGTGAAATGGGGATTTTTTACAAAAGATAGAAATGCAAAAAAATATCTGGTTTGTAATGCCGATGAATCTGAGCCTGGAACATTTAAAGATCGCTATTTAGTTGAGAAATGTCCGCATATCTTAATTGAAGGAATGATCATTTCGGCATGGGCACTTGGGATTCAAAAAGGTTATATCTATATTCGTGGAGAGTTCTATCGCCAAGCTGAAGTATTAGAAGCTGCGATTAAAGAAGCCTATGCAAAAGGATATTTAGGAAAAAATATTCTTGGAAAAGGATTCGATTTTGATCTTTATGTTCACAGAGGAGCAGGCGCTTATATCTGTGGAGAAGAAACTGGACTCATCTCTTCTTTAGAAGGAAAAAAAGGCCAACCAAAACTTAAGCCACCATTTCCTGCGATCAAAGGCTATAGAGGATTACCAACAATGGTAAATAACGTTGAATCTCTGGCCGCTGTGCCTTGGATTATGCGTTTTGGGGCACAAGCCTATAAACAATGGGGTTCTGAAAAATCTCCTGGAACAAAATTATTTTCAATCTCGGGTGATGTTAATAAGCCAGGTGTTATTGAAGTACCGTTGGGAACTACATTAAAAGAAATTATTGAAGTTCACTGTGGTGGAATGAGAAATGGGGGAAAACTAAAAGCAGTTATTCCCGGTGGATCGTCAGCACCAATTTTTGATGCTGAAGCATCATATGCTGTAAAAATGGATTACGAAGATGTCGCAGCGAAAGGCTCAATGCTTGGATCAGGGGCAATCGTTGTAATTGATGACACTCGCAATATGGGTGACGTTCTTAAGTGGACACTTGAATTCTATCACCATGAATCTTGCGGGCAATGTACTCCATGTCGTGAAGGAACTGGTTGGTTAGAATCAATTTTCAAAAGAAGAGAAAATGGTACCGCTAAAAAAGAAGATGTTGATCTTTTAGACAAAGTTGCTGCTTCTATGCGCGGACAAACGATTTGTGCACTTGCTGATGCCGCTGCCATGCCAACTCAAGGGATGATTAAAGTTTTTAGATCTGAACTTGAAAGCTACGTAACAGCACAAGTGAAAACAAAAAATTAATAAAACCTGATTGGAAAATATTATGACTGAAAAAGTAAAATTTACGTTTAATGGAAAAGAAGTTGAAGCAGAGAAAGGGGCAAACCTTTTAAAAGCTATTCTTAACAATGGTGGAGATGTTGCTCATTACTGTTATCATGCCGGACTTTCAATTGCGGGAGTTTGTCGTATGTGTATGGTGGAGCAAGAAGGCGTTCCTCGTCCATTCCCATCATGTAATGCGACAGTTGCAGAGGGAATTAATGTTCGTAACGACACTCCAAGAATTAAAGAGTCAGTTGAAAAAACATTACAGCTTCACTTAGTTAACCATCCACTTGATTGTC
Source organism: Bacteriovoracaceae bacterium (assembly GCA_023151145.1). GTDB lineage: Bacteria > Bdellovibrionota > Bacteriovoracia > Bacteriovoracales > Bacteriovoracaceae > Bacteriovorax. The sequence continues at coordinate 1,611 of JAKLJM010000417.1, forward strand.
CGGTTTGTGATCAAGCAGGTGAGTGTGGGCTTCAAGACTATTATATGAAACACGGTCAATATGATTCTCAAATGATCGACAAAAAAGTTCATAAAGATAAAGTTCAAGATATCGGCCGCGACGTTATGCTCGATGCTGAACGCTGTATTCTTTGTTCTCGTTGTACTCGTTTTACTTCTGAAGTGACAAAATCCTACGAGCTTGGGATTTTAAATCGTGGTGACCATGCGGAAATCACTGTAAATGAAAATTTGAAAAATGATTACGCTCAAAACCTAGTAGATATTTGTCCGGTTGGTGCTTTAACAAGTAAAGATTTCCGATTCCAACAAAGAGTTTGGTTCTTAGAAGACGTGTATACGACTTGTATTGGTTGTGAAACGGGATGTTCAGTTCGCGTTTCTCAAAATAAGACTGGTGCCTATCGAGTAAAGCCTGTTGAGGATCAAGCGGTCAATGGTTTTTGGATGTGTGATGATGGCCGTGAAATCTATAAGCATGTTTCAAGTGCAATGAGATTGGCGAGTTCTTTAGAAAATATGCATGGCCTTTTTGTTCCAACAGAAGACAGCGCTGTTCAAGTAAA
>JAKLJM010000418.1 GCA_023151145.1 Bacteriovoracaceae bacterium
TTGCGTTCGCTGAGCTTTCTGACCATTGCGCGTTCATACTATATTCCCCCAAAATTTGACTCAAAAGCTTGGGAAATATGCTTCTAATTTAGAGCTTTGTAAAAAGTTATTTTTGAGTGTGAAAATATTTCAATAACAGGTCATTCGATAAAATTATTAGAGGATAAAATTAGTCAGAAAACTTCATTTAAAGCACGGGTATTCTAAATAAAATGCTAAAAAAAGTTCAGAAAAAACAAGCACTTAATGTTGCTGTGAGTATGGTTCTCTACAACAGGGGCGTGTAGACTAAATCCTAAGAAAATTTCTCATGATTTTGGGACTTTAATCCGAAAAGTACAAAAAAGAAGATAGTTTTTTAAAAAAACACGGCCATATTTTACATTGGAGAACACATGAATCCACAGGCGTACATCCCCAACCCAATCGTTATCGAGCAAACAGCAAGAGGGGAGAGACAGTATGATATTTACTCACGTTTACTTCTAGATCGTATTATTTTTCTAGGGACAGAAGTTAACGATACTGTAGCAAATCTACTTATGGCTCAGATGTTATTTTTAGAACAATCAGATCCAGAAGCTCCAATTCATTTTTATATCAATAGTCCAGGTGGTTCGGTTTATGCCGGACTTGGTATCTACGATCTCATGCAACACATTACTTGCCCGGTATATACTTACTGTGTAGGACTTGCAGCTTCGATGGGATCCCTTCTTTTAACGGCCGGTCATCCAGGACACAGATACTCTATGCCTCATTCAAGAATTATGATTCACCAACCATTAGGTGGCGCAAGAGGGCAGGCTTCAGATATTCAAATTCAGGCTGCAGAAATTTTAGATTTAAAGAAACAATTGAATGGTATCTACGTTCACCACACCAGTGCTGGAATGACGATGGATAGAATTGAAAAAGAAACTGATCGTGATAATTATCTTTCTCCATTCAAGGCAAAAGAAATGGGATTGATTGATCATGTTATTGAGAGAGCAGGGCACAAAGCTCAGATTAAAGGATAATAAAAAGATATTTGATAAATAAGGATAGAGAAATGAGCAAAGAAAAATCAAGTTTTGGAAATGCCCTACACTGTAATTTTTGTGGGAAATCTCAAAAAGAAGTGAAGAAATTAATCGCTGGTCCAGGTGTTTATATCTGTGATGAGTGTATTGAATTATGTAATGATATTATTTTTGAAGATACGGCAAAATCAAATCAAAAATCAGTTGTAGATAATGTTCCAAAGCCAGCTGAAATTAAGGCGCACTTAGATCAATATGTTATCGGACAAGATAGAGCTAAAAAAATTATCTCGGTTGCAGTTCATAACCACTATAAGAGAATCGCTCATAAACCAGGTGATCCAAGAAAATCAGATGCTGTTGAGTTAGCTAAATCTAATATTCTCCTTGCTGGTCCAACAGGTTCTGGAAAAACATTAATTGCTCAGTCGTTGGCCAAATTTTTGAACGTACCATTCGCTATCGCAGACGCAACTTCATTAACTGAAGCTGGATATGTAGGTGAAGACGTTGAGAATATTATTTTAAATCTCTTACAAAATTGTGATTTCGATGTAGAGCGTGCACAACGTGGAATTGTTTATATCGATGAGATCGATAAGATTGCAAGAAAATCAGAAAATCCATCGATCACACGAGATGTTTCAGGCGAAGGTGTTCAGCAAGCATTGTTAAAAATCGTTGAAGGTACCGTTGCGGCAGTTCCTCCTAAAGGGGGAAGAAAACATCCACAACAAGAATTTATTCAAGTTGATACGAAGAACATTCTTTTTATCTGTGCTGGTGCGTTTGTTGGATTAGATAAAATTATCGAAAAAAGAACAACAAAAAGACCAATGGGATTAGGGAATACAGCTTCTACTCAAGTTCAAAAAGGTGATGGTAAATCAGTCATTGAACAATTCGGTGGAATTGAGCCTGAAGATCTAACAAAGTTTGGATTAATTCCAGAGTTCATTGGGCGTCTTCCAGTAAATGCGATGTTGATGGAACTTGATGAGCGAGCACTTATTCAAATTTTAACAGAGCCAAAAAATGCTCTGACAAAACAATACCAAAAATTATTTGATATTGAAGGAATCAAGTTAGAATTTGAAGAAGAGGCACTTAAAGAAGTTGCTAGACAAGCACTAGAAAGAAGAACGGGAGCTCGAGGACTTC
>JAKLJM010000419.1 GCA_023151145.1 Bacteriovoracaceae bacterium
AAATTCATTACTCCCTACAGAGAATAGTTTTTATGAGATTTGGAGTGAAGATTATAAGCCTTTTTTAAAAATTCAATGTAGCGAGCGTGATTCAGAGATTTGTTCAAAAGTTTGTGAATTAGATTTTACTGGAACTTGTCAGGTTCCAATGAAAGTATGTCGCGATTGTATTGGAACCAGTTTATTAGTGACAGATATTTTTGAAGGAATGGGAGTTCGTTACAAGAATATTGGAAAGGAAATTCGATTTGATGAATTTATTGATTTTCTTCGAGCTAATCAATTTGTGACATTTTCGGCAAAATCTGTTTATAATCATGTGGACAACTATGACTCGCTAAATCTTCAAATGCGTTTTAATGGCCTATGTCCCTTTGAACCAAAAAATCCTGCTGTCGTCTTTTTTGACTTACGACCTAAATCAAATGTCTTAAATAAAGTGAGATACGTTGCTTGTGATCAAAGTATTTTTGAAATGGATGATAAAGCCTTAATTGATAATAACGGGCAATTGAAAAAATTTAAGAAACAGTTTATTTTCACAGCATTCTAATGGCCTAAATTTTTCAAACATGCGATGATGAAGGGATATGTTTTTATCTCTTCTTATGACAGTTATTTTTGGAATTCTTTTAGGGATTATTATTTGTATTCCTATTGGACCCATTAATCTTATTACCATTAAATTAACGACTAAAAACAGAAGATCCGATGCCCTTTTTCTCGCTTTAGGGGGAAGTGTAATGGATATCGTGTATTTTTTAGTTTTTCTTCTCGGATTAAGCTTTGTGCAATTTAGTTTAAAGACTACCATGGTTTTTAAACTACTTGGGATCAGCTTTATTTTTCTTCTTGGTCTCATTGAAGTGATTAAGTATTTTAAGATCGTGAAACTTTCTAATGATGATTCAAAAAAAGATCTCGAAGCAGTCGAAAGTAAAGCATCGGGTTTTTTAAGTTTTATTTCGGGAGTTGTGATCTATACATCAAATCCCACTTTAGTTGCTTCCATGAGCGGCTTAGCGGCTTTTGTTAAAAGCTCTGGCTTTGTTCCCATGACACTGCCATTTATGATTTTGTTTTCTTTTTTTGCCGGTGTTGGAACTTTTCTTTGGTTTGTCTTTTTAACGGGATTAGTAGTTCGTTATAAAAATAAATTTAATGATCAATTTATGTTAAAGCTCAATTTAGCTTTTGGTGTGCTTATTATGATAGTGGCCATAGTGATGGCCACTAAATTGATTCTTGCTTAATTTCTGTTACAACGTATTTAAATAATTTTTTAATTCTTTTAAGAAAAGTTGAATATCTTCTGGGTAGATTTCACCAATCACCGCAATTCTAAAGGCATTTTTATTGCCACCTTTTCCAGGATAAATAGTGATGCCTCTGTCATAGAGATAATCGTGCATTTTATCAAAAGAATAGTTTGGATGAGTAGGTTCAACGATTGCCGTTAAAAGTTTTGCGTGATGGTTTTCATTTACTAAAAACTCAAGACCTAATTCTTTAATGTCATTTTTTAACGTCGTATAGTTCTTTTCATATCTGGCGTAGCGATTATTTGGCCCCTCTTGAAAAAATTCAATGGTTGCTTGATGAAGAGCATAGGCTACTTGAACCGCCGGAGTAAATAACGACTGGTTATCAAATTCTTGTGATTTAAAATTTCTATAAAGATTAAAATAATAATTTTTGCCGGCAATATTTTTTAAACTCTGTAGTTCTTCTTTTTTAGCGATGACAAAAGAGATTCCCGCCATGCCTTGGATACATTTGTTGGAAGAAGAAACCAGGTAATCAATATTTTCTCGATCAGCATTGATCTCCATTCCCGCAAAACTCGACATAGCGTCAAGAATGGTTTTTAGCTGGTATTTTTTCGCGATTGTGGTGATCGGAGCCACATGGTTTAAAAGACCCACTGTTGTTTCATGATGAATGAAAGCAATGGCGTGGAGGTCAGCATTTTCTTTAATGGTTTTTTCTACCAAACCTAAATCTACTGGCTCACCCCAAGGAAATTTTAAAGTGATGGCCGAAATGTCTAGTGCCTCACAGATCTCGGTCATTCTTTTTCCGTAAGCACCGTTATCTAGGATTAAAACTTTTTTACCATGAGGAATAATAGAAGAAAGAGTGGCTTCCACTCCGCCAGTTCCTGATGCTGTTAAGAGCACACATTC
>JAKLJM010000420.1 GCA_023151145.1 Bacteriovoracaceae bacterium
AGAAGCCGTGGCAAATATTGAGCTGTGACATTTAATCGCTAATTCAATATTTAATACTGATGACTTTAATGGGATATAAGTGATGCTTTCAGCTTCAGGGAACCCTGCTTCTAGTTTAAATACTCCAGATCGAACTTTTTCGTGTTGAATATTTAGTCTACTTTCTGAAGGAAGAAGAACTTCTTTGTTTTCCAAGTTATAGGCCAATAGCTCGCAATCATGATCGGTGGTTTTAGTTGTTGCCACGATAACCGTTTTTTTACTCGGTAAAAGAATTTCATTTTTTAAAACAACTGAATTAATGACACTTGATTTAAAAAATTTTGCGTTGATATTAAGACTTAAAAATAGTGAAACGAATAAAAGTAATTTCATTTTTATACCTACTTATTTTACGCAATAGTAAAGATATTCATCAGCATTGACTTCGAATTTTTCTCTGACGGGACTTGGGTTTTTTAAATAAGGAGCATAAACTCTACCATTTGGTAGTGCCCAGACTTTATCATTTAAACTCACTCCACCTGACCAATCACCGTAGCCATTTAATATTTCTAATTCTTTGGCGGAAGGTAGTCTTCCTTCTAAAGTGGCACAAAACTCTGCTGCTAATTCAGGAGATTCAGCACGATCAACTGAGCCATTCATTCCACCAATGAGTTCTAATGTCGTTGATCCCACTTTTATTTTTGAAGGAAATTTTGTTTGTTGAAAATGGGTGAACATTTTTGAAGCAATTTGTGACATGACATACTGTGGTTTCCCGTTTCCGACAAAAGATTCGGTTTCGCCATTTCTACCAATAAGTTGGATGGTAACGAGAATATCTCCTTGGCAATTTGGGGCATAGGAGTAAGAACCAATGGCAATATAGTCTAATTTGTTAAGAAGCTCTTGATCTAAATAACCCTCACGTTGACCGTTATTTGTCGCGCGAACCACACTTAGAATATCGTTAACATTAGTGAAGCTTAATTTTTTTACTCTAGGTTTTAAGTCGCGATAATATTGGTCTAAGTAAGCCTTAAAGGTTGATTCTAAAGTAACGTCTAAATATTGATACTGAGTAGCGACGGCAATATTGCGGTCATACATTTCATTAAATGTTCCAAGAAGCATCAAAGCTTCTCTACCACTAGCTCCACTTCTTAAAAGTGAATTCGCTGATTGAACCATATTTGACATGTATTCAGTTCTTGTTTGTTGATAGGCATCTTTATAGCGACAAAGATCATCGCCTCGAACAAAGGGAATGGTTGGCCAAATATCAGTTCTCCCGTCTTTTGGGGTATTCGCGAAAGTTTGGGAACTAAAGCTTGTTAAGCATGTTAGGAGTGTGACTAGTTTTACTAAGTGTTTTTGCATAAAGCATGGCCTTTTAAAAGTTTTTGATAGTTTAGCTCAAAAATTAAAAGGCCAAGTACGATAGTGAATTTTTTACATAGAATGAGTTTAGAGAATTACTCTTTAAACCAGCATCTAGGCCTAGCTCCAACTGGTTTTTCACTACTTACACAATAGCCTATATTGGCGTCTTTATCCGAAGGGGAGATCATGGGATCAACATCGCATAATGAACCCTGAAAAAAGCTGTCCAGGCGACATTTCATTTTTTTCTGGTCTTTCAGGTTTGGTTATTTCTATTGGTGATTTTTTTAAAATCTTCCTGCATTTTTAAATAATCATTTTTTGTGACAGGTCCTGCTGTTTTAAACGTAGTCAATGAAGACGTTAAATTCCTTGGAAAAAAAGCAGAAGGATTCGTTATTTTAGAATGAGTCCCATTTGCGAACAAGAAAATTGAAAGAGTAAATAAAGATAGTATTCTCATGACTCAGGCTCCTTAGAAGCGATTTTTTAACGCTCTCTATCGAATAGAGCGAAACTCATCAACGAATAATCTTATATTGGATAAAAAATGTTGGAAAAGTAGGTGAGTTGTTCGATAATTTTTGGACAAACATTTTAACTTGTCCAAGTTTAAGTATTACGATGAAAGGAATAAAATGAAAGGAACCATAGAAGTTGAAGATATTCAGATTAAAAAAATTCCCTTCACCGATACTTACAAGCTCTACGCTTTAAGAATTGAGTCCCTAGAAATCGACTCCTTTGCCTTTGGAACCCATAAACTTGATCAAGAAAAAATAGGTATGAAAAATTTCGCCCGAATTC
>JAKLJM010000421.1 GCA_023151145.1 Bacteriovoracaceae bacterium
AGCATCGATCATGACATGTGCTAAAGGTTTTAGCGCCCTTAAGTCAGAGATAATTTTTTTAATAGGATTAATAGTCCCTAGAGTATTGGAGACATGAGTGATGCTCAAGATTTTTACTGGTAACGTTTTAATGAGATTTAGATATTCATCATAATTTAATTCACCATTATCAAAAATAGGAATATATCTTACGATAGCACCGGTTCTTTCCGCCACCATTTGCCAAGGCACAATGTTGGAATGATGTTCCATTTCGGATAATAAAATGACATCACCTTTATTTAAATGTTTTTCACCATAAGAGTTGGCCAATAAGTTAATACTATCAGTTGTTCCCTTCGTGAAAATGATTTCGTGAGAAAAACGGGCGTTTAAAAAGTTTTTAATGAATTCTCTAGTCTCTTCGTATTTTTTTGTTCCGGTTTCAGAGTTGAAGTGAACACCACGATGAATGTTTGAAACTTCAAATGCATAGTGATGTGAGATGGCATCGATCATTTTTTGAGGTTTTAATGTTGTGGCAGCATTGTCAAAATAAACCAAAGGCTTTCCTCTCACTGAACTTTGCAGTTGGGGAAAATCATTTCGCCATTTTTTTACAAGATCTGTAGTCTCTAAAAAATTACTAGTCGCCATTTGATTCCTTAGTTTCCTTCAATTGCTGAAGCGAAATCAACATTTTTAAGTTCAAGTTCTATGAGTTGATTAAGTTTTTCTTTAATTAAGCTATTTTCAATTTTATAGACAATTTCAAATAAGAAACCGTGACAAAGCATTGTTTTAGCTTTGGCCTTTGAGAGACCACGGCTTTCTAGGTAAAACTCTTCGTCTTTAGAAAGTTGACCGATAGTAGCTCCGTGAGCACATTTAACATCGTCAGCATTTACTTCTAACTGAGGACGAGTGTCGATATGGGCTTTTTTCGATAACAATAAATTGTTATTTAACTGAGAAGCATTGATTTGTTGTGCATCTTTGATGACCGCAAGTTTTCCAGTAAATACACCATGAGCGTTTTCGGCCAATACCGTTTTAACGACTTGTTCAGAATAAGTATGAGCTTTATGGTGAGTGACTTTTGTGAAGACATCACCATGTTCTTCTTTCTTTAATAAAATTGCACCAAAGTGATTTGAAGTAGCATTATTGTCCATCAGATGAGATTCAATATTTTCTCGACTCATCAGTACACCTAAGTCAAAGGTGAAGAGATTGAGGAGAGAATCTCTGCCAATCGTATTTTTGGTGTGGGCGATATGAGTGGCTTTTTTCGCCCCAGCATTTACTTTAACATATTCAATATGTGAATTATTTTTAAGTTCTAAATTTAGATCAGCATTCACGGTGTACTGGTAAAGGTCGCGATTAGAAGTACCAAAAATCTCTAAGAAACTTGCTTTCGTGAAATCTTCTGCCAGTATTTTTATTTTTGGGGCCACAATTCGATTGAGTGCATTTTCATCAAAAAGATGAACGATGACGATAGGTTTTGTGAGTTCAAGTTTTTTTGGTAATGTTATTTGATAAGATCTCAGTGCCAAATAGGTATTTAGAGCATGAAGTGAATCAAAAAATGTTTCATTTTCTTCGATAACATTTTCTTCAATTTTTATGGCAGAGGTGACTTCAGTGAGAGCATGATTCAATATTCCATTAACAAAGACTAAGTGATCAGCGTCTTTTACTTTTAAAAGATCTGGAACGTTTTGAACCAAGTCCGTTTTATGTTCAAAGGGACGAAACGCCATGAATTTTTGTACCTGGGTATAAAGCCAGTCTTCATGGTTTTTTGTAGGAAGACCAAACTGTTCTAAGTAAGCTTTGGCATTTTGTTTTTCTGCTTTTGATTTTTCAAAATACTCAGGAGATCTCGATTCAAGATTTTTAGAGTTTTTAAAAATTTCAGGCAATATTAATTCTAATGACATAAATTTCTCTTTTTATTCGTGTTCTTTAATTAGCCAGTCATAACCTTTTTCTTCAAGCTCAAGAGCTAATTCTTTGCCGCCTGATTTGATGATTTTTCCCTTGTAAAGAACATGCACTTGATCTGGAATAATATAGTCTAATAAACGTTGGTAGTGAGTGACTAAAATCGTGGCATTATATTTTGACTTAAGAGCGTTTACTCCCTTGGCCACAATTTTTAAGGCATCAATATCTAAACCAG
>JAKLJM010000422.1 GCA_023151145.1 Bacteriovoracaceae bacterium
TTTTTAAGGGCCAGATATTTTTCAGGATCGATAGGCTGGCCATTTTTTCTCACTTCAAAATGAAGATGAGGTCCATACGTTCTACCGGTCATTCCCACCGTAGCAATTACCTGACCACGATATACTCTTTGTCCTTCACGTGTAAAATTTTTATCCGCATGGGCATAAACTGTAAAATAACCATTTTTATGGGCCAAAACTGTAATATTACCATAACCACCAATCTCATCGCCTTCGTACACAACGACACCGTCTTGTGCGGCAACAATGTTTGCACCAACTCTAGCCGCAATATCCATCCCTTGATGTGGACGACCCCAGCGCCAGCCAAAATTAGATGAAATATTCGTACTTGAAGGCACTGGCCATAGAAAACCATGATCAGAAAAAAATTGTCTTGGATCGCTAGCACTAGGAGCAGAACTTGCTACTTTTCTAGCCTGTTCAAGGATGCCATTTTGAGTCGGAACAAAAATCCACGAACCAGGACTAAGAGATTTACCTTCGTTTGATGCCTTTAAAGCATCAGGAGTTGTATTATAGTTTTTAGCGATTGTTTCAAGAGACTCTGTGCTCTCAATCTTTACGTACTGACCACTGCGAACAGAAGCGCAGGCCGCTAGTAAGGCAAAAGATAAAATAATTAAAAATCTCTGTATCAATTCAAATATCCTAAATTAATTGTAATCTCTGTATCGCTTGTTTTAGTTTAGTATAATCGTTTTTAGTTTTTTCTAAAGTTAATTCGGCAGAAAAATCTGAAATCTTTAATATACCAACTGAAACCAGCTTATCTTCTATTGCCTGACAATCAGACTCGGGATCTGGTTGAAAACCGCGGTATACGCCTCCAATCCAAAAATAATCTTTCCCACGAAAATCACTACGCTCTAAAATGTCTTCGCTATAGTGCCTAAAACCCAGCTTGGTAAATCGAATCCCTGCAATTGATTCCAATGAACACCAAGGAACGTTGATGTTTAAAATACCATATTGTGGAATTTCACGATGAACATCTAATTGTAATATTTTTTTTATTAAAATTGAAGCAGTATCGTAATAATTTTCGCTATTATTCTGAGAATGAAAATCCATACAAGAACTAATCGCGATCGCAGGTAATCCACGAAAAGCAGCTTCTCTCGCGGCAGCGACGGTGCCAGAATAAAAAATATCTTGTCCTAAATTCGCTCCTCGATTAATTCCAGAAATCACAATATCAAAATTAATCGCCAGTTTTTTTTGTAAAAACGCTATTCCCATTAATGTACAATCGGCAGGAAATCCAGACAGACCATATATATCTTCCCCAACCTCGACTAACCGTAGGGGATTATCTAAAGTAAGCGTATGTCCTGTGGCCGATCTTTCTTGTAATGGTGCTAAGATTATTACCCGGTGTTCACATCGAAGTTGATGAAATAAATTTAAAATTCCAGGAGCATGAACTCCATCATCATTGACAAGCAAAATGTTCATTTATTAAGCCCTATTAAATCTGAATTGATTGAAGATTTTTTTTCAATTGTGTAAAACAAACAGATAATTTGTCTTGATCTACATTACGATAACAAACTTCAACATCTGAATTTATCTTAACGATAAAATGATTAATTTCCAAGTAATCTATTAAGGCCATAGGTAACGAATCAAAGGGAGACATTACTAAAGTATGATGAAATTTTTTACCTTTTAGTAATTGTAAAAGAATCAGTACTTTTTGTTCAACATTTTGAGCATAGGTATTTTCAAAATCATTTGCTTCAAAAACAAATCCTTTAAAGTAAGATTCCTCTAAAAAACTTTTTACTTTAAAAGATCCATATATCACTTTGAAATTATAATTAGGACGATTTAACCATTCGGCATCTGCATTGATCCACACTTGAATATTTTCAACAGACAAACTTGTTTCTTTTAAAATTTGATTTACTAACGAATCAATAACAAAATTTTTCTCATGATGAAATTTAAGAACTACATTAGTCGTTAATGTCGCAGCTTTTAAAATTTCAAGAATAATATGAGCTTGAACAAATTGCATGCTCTTAGGATTACAGTCGAAAACTAAGGTTGATAACCCATGCGTATTTTGTTTTCTAAATGATTTTGAGTCGTAGAGACCTTCTAAGCCTACTTTAAACATATTCATCAGTGT
>JAKLJM010000423.1 GCA_023151145.1 Bacteriovoracaceae bacterium
AAGGATGAGGACATTCTTTCACTTCTCAATGAAAAAACCGATGATGCCGATTTTTTAGATGCTTTAAGAGATTTAAATAATCAAAATGGGAATTGGGATAATCAATCTGGAATTATTCTGAGATTTTAATCCGTCTATTTTGATCGGATATTGTCTTTCAGAAGTCTCATCTTAATGAAATCAAATTGATTATGTTGCGTTATACTTTTAATTAAGCAAGAATAGATTCATGAGGTTTAATGATGTCTTCAAAAGTATTAGTTGCAGATGATAGCTTAACAATTCAAAAAGTAATTGGAATCACCTTGGCGAATTCAGGGTACCAACTTGTCGATTGCTTAAGTGAAAACGATTTAGAAAACAAAATTAAAAATGATCAATACGATCTTGTGTTATTAGATTTTAATTTATCTGATACAAAAAGTGGTTATGATCTTGCGAAGTTTATCAAGAAGGAACAACCTCAAGCACAAGTACTCATCCTCCTTGGTACTTTTGATACAATCGAAGAAGGTAAGTTTCAAGAGTCTGGCATTGCAGATAAAATTGTAAAACCTTTTGAATCAAGTAAATTTATAAAAAAATGCAAACAACTTTTAGAAGAAAGAGAGGCTATGCCTGAATCTTCGGTAAGTTTTTTAGATGAAAAAAGTGATGAAGCGAGCCTTGGTGAAAGTCAAACATTAGAAGATAATTTAGACGCTTGGGTTGTTGATGCTCCAAAATCAGAAAGTGTAAAAGAAGAAGTAGAAGATATACTAAGTAGTGCTGGTTTTAAAAAAGTAGATCAAGATCCACTTAATAATGAGATTGAGGGGTGGGGATTTGCTAACACATCTACCGAAGTTCAGATGGGCCCATCTGTTATTGGCGAAGATGACTTTACCTTTTCAACGATCGTTCCAGAAGAAATTTCTGTAACAGGTGATCAGTCAAATGATGTCCTAAGTAGATTACAAAGTAGTTCTAATTTTGATTTAGAAGAATTAGACGATGATCAAAAAGACGATGATGATACCGATCCACACTTTATATTAGAAGATGCCACAAAAAGAGAAATTCTTGAATCTGTTGATGAAGAAATTTCACCTGATTCATTTTGGGCAGTGGATGATGTTCAGCCAATTCAAACTGAAGAAAGTTATAAGTTCGAAAATGCTTCAAATGTTGGATTAGATATTCAGGAAATTACCGCGGATTTAACAGAGGTGGTAAATGAGTTCAAGGCCCATGAACATCTTGAAAGCTCTCAACAAATTAAACTTGTTGAAACCCATGAAGCTCCAGTAAATGTCACAACGAATGTTGTCATTGATGAAGAAAAAATCATTAGAGAATTAAAAAATCATTTAACTCCTTTAATTGAAAAATGGGTTAAAGAGGCTTGTAGTGAAACGGTAGAAAAGGTTTCATGGGAAGTGATTCCTGATTTAGCTGAAAATCTTATACGAAAAGAGATAAAAGAACTTTCTGACTCTGTTCGCCACTAAGGATAGAGTTAATCTTTTTTTCTCAAAGTTCCATTATATAATTTTTGGATTTCTCCATTATCATTTTGAATAATGGCTTCACCGATAGTACCAATACCCAACAATTTTCCCGTTGTCATCTGTCCATCTTCACTAATGGTTACTTGTTCATTTAAATAGAGACCGGATTGATTAAAGCTATTGATAATTTTATTTTCATCGAAAGTTGATTTTAAAATTGATTCATAAATTTTTAATGGCAATGATTTTTTAAAGTCGTGTGGTAAATTGAGATTCAAATGAGCGATTTGATTGTTTTCATCAGTCAAATTTTTAGGAGAAGAGCTTAAGTTTAAGCCGACTCCAACGATGATTGTCTGGTCAATCTTGTGGCAAATGATCCCACCACATTTCTTATTTAAATAATAAAGATCATTCGGCCATTTTACTGCTAAGGTAGTATGAAATTCTGACTTTATAAAAGTAACTATTTCCATAGCAACAAATAAGGGAATGATGGTTGGAGAATGATTGGCGTGAAAAGTAAATGAGAAAGCAACGCTTCCCTCCGAGTCATTCCACGTTTTATTGTTTCGCCCATGTCCTTCTGTTTGCTGGTTGCATGTAATCAGAATATCTTGCTCGATTTTTTCTAATTCAGAGAGATGATCTTTCAAATAGGT
>JAKLJM010000424.1 GCA_023151145.1 Bacteriovoracaceae bacterium
AACTTAACACTTCGAAGCACTATTGCTAAAATATCTTGTTCCCACACAATGAATATCATTCAGACAAGATTTTTATTATTCTTTGGAGTTCTTCATGCATTTAGACGAAGCTATTGAGCTACTTAAAAAAATTGTAAAATACTCTACAATTATTGATCAAAAACATTTGGACCTCTCCGTGGCCACGGCCCACGAAAGACCAATCATGCAAAAGGCCTTAGTCATCACCCGCGTTGAAGTGGAGAAAGGCACAATCACTGATCAAGAATTAAAACAACGTCTCGGAATCGATTAAGGAAAAAAATATATGTCACAAGTATTAAACGACAATGTTCACTGGGCCGATTTAGCTGCGGATAAAATTATTCGTGGAAACAATGACAAGGAATCTTATACCCTTGCTTCTGGAATTACTCCGTCGGGAGTTGTTCACTTCGGAAACTTTCGCGAAGTTATTACTGTTGATTTTGTCGCTCGTGCCCTTCGTAAGAAAGGAAAAAAAGTTCGTTTTATTTTTTCTTGGGATGACTACGATACTTTTAGAAAAGTTCCGGCCAATCTCCCTAAACAAGACGAATTACAAAAATATTTATTCAACCCCATCGTAGACACCCCAGATCCATTTGGAACCGCAGAATCCTATGCCGCTCACCACGAGAAAAATTTTGAAGCTCAAGTGGCAAAAATGGGAATTGAAGTTGAACCAATCTATCAATCAAAAAAATATCGCGCCGGTGTTTATCGTGAACAAATTATTCACGTTTTAAAAAACAAAGATAAAATTGCTGAGATCTTAAATAAGTGGCGTCAGGCTCCCCTAGAAGACTCTTGGCTTCCCGTTCTTATTTACTGTGAAAAATGTAATCGCGACCGTATTAAAACCATTACTTTTGATGGCGCTAATACTCTTCACTATGAATGTGAAATGTGTGAACACAAAGGAAGCGAAAATTTAACCACTACGACCAGAACAAAGCTCCCATGGCGTGTGGACTGGCCGATGCGTTGGGGATTTGAAAAAGTTGATTTCGAACCAGGTGGAAAAGATCACTCTTCTGAAGGTGGTTCATTTACAACGGCCAAAGAAATCGTAGAAATTTTTAACTGGAAAGCACCTCAATACCTTCAATACGACTTCGTTTCCATCAAAGGCATGGGCGGAAAAATGAGTTCTTCAAAAGGGAATTTAGTGACGGTAAATGATGTACTTGATGTTTATGAACCAGAAATGGTTCGTTGGATTTTTGCGTCTTATAAACCTAATACAGATTTTGGATTAAGTTTTGATTTAGATGTCATTAAAAACTACGAAGACTTTGACCGCTTAGAGCGTATGGTGTTTGGAGTTGAGCCTGGTAATGAAAAGAAAGTGGCCATGGCAAAAAGAGTTTATGAACTCTCTCAAATAGGTGCTGCTCCAACTGAACTTCCAATACAACCAGGCTTTAGACATCTTTGTAATGTGCTACAAATTAATGATCTAGACATTGAAAAAGCTCGCCCCTTTTATGCTAAAGATATTAAAACAGCACGCGACGAAAGACGCTTTAAAGAGCGCGCCGAAAGAGCGGTGTTCTGGATTGAAAATCATGCACCAGAAGAATTTAAATTCTCGCTGAATAAAACTGCGGTAAAAATTGATTTAGATGAGAAACAAAATAAATTTTTAGTGGATTTAAAAAATCTTTTAACAACTGAGTTTGATCAACTAGATGAAAAAGCCCTTCATGAAAAAATGTATGAAATTATCCATGCACTTGAATTGCAACCCATGGATGTCTTCACCATGATGTACAGAAAGCTCATTTCTTTAGAAAAGGGACCTAAACTGGCCGGATTCATGAAGATTATTGGAAAAGAGCGCGTTTTAAAACTTATTGAAAACTAGTGATTTTATGGGGCCATGTTGAATCCATGGCCCTTTTTTTTCTAACCTCATCTTACAATCTCCCCAATTTCGTCCCACAGACCCAAACCAAACTTGTCTTTAAATCTCGGGAAATTTACATGTTTACTATGGAGATTCGATTTTTCGAAGAGAGGGGAAAAATGAAAAAATTATTGGCTTTATGTCTACTGTTTGTAAGCAGTGTTGTTTTAGCAGATTATTCTTGTACAGCGACAATTAAAGATGGT
>JAKLJM010000425.1 GCA_023151145.1 Bacteriovoracaceae bacterium
TCCTCGTGATGTTTTATTTATCGATGAAATTCATCGCATGCATATTTCCGTGGAAGAAATTCTTTATTCAGCCATGGAAGATTTTCGTTTAGATATTGTTATCGGCCAAGGACCAAGTGCTAGAACGATGCAAATTCAAGTGGCCCCCTTTACTTTAATTGGTGCTACAACTCGCTCGGGATTATTATCAAATCCACTGCGCGATCGTTTTATGGCCCATCTGCATTTTGATTTTTATCAGCAAGATGAATTAAAAGCCATTATCTATAACAACTCAAAAAAATTAGACGTGCAAATTTCTGATGATGCCCTAGACCTGATGGCCAATTGTGCACGCGGGACACCTCGTATTGCCAACAGAATTTTAAGAAGAGTGCGCGATTTTGCCGTTGTAAAAAACGAACAAAAAATTTCTCTTAATAGCGTCAACGAAGCTCTAAAAATGATGGATATCGATCATTACGGACTTGATCGCATGGACAGAAAAATTCTGCAAGTCATTAACGACTACTACAAAGGTGGTCCGGTTGGTATTGAAGCTCTTTGTGCAACATTGGCAGAAGACAGAAATACAATTGAAGACGTGTACGAACCTTATCTTTTAAAAGAAGGTTTCTTATTAAGAACTCCGCGAGGAAGAGAGATAACTGATAAGTCGCGTGAGCATTTAGAAAACGTTAAGTAAATTTTCGGATAACTCCACGGATTAGGCCACAGATTACAAAGTCATCATTGTCTGTAATGTTGATGGTGTTGAAGTTAGGATTGTCTGGAGTAAGTTTAATGCTACTTGCTGTTTTAAATAGTCTCTTTACAGTAAACTCATTATTAATTTGAACGAGAACAAGTTCATTGTTTTTCGCCTTTTCCGTCAATTCAATAACCAGTAAGTCCCCTGACCAAATGGTGGGATTCATCGATTCACCAGAGGCTTTAATGAAAATAGTTTTTTTAGGGTTTTTAATAGCATAATCGTCTAAGCTAATTTCTTTTTCGACTATTTGATCATGCCCTACAGGCAAGCCACATGAAACTGAAGTTCCAAAAAAGGGTGGTTTAAATTTATCTTTAGATTTGTTTTCAGAAAATTCATTTAATTTTTCAGCGTGAAATGATTTTGCGAAAAGTTGAATAGGGCTGATATCAAGAGATTTTGATAATTTTACAATTGTCCCTAATGTCGGAGTTTTTAAGTTTCTCTCAAGCATAGAAATGTAAGTACGATCTAATTCGCTTGAAAGTGCTAATTCTTCTTGGCTGATATTTTTTTCAAGTCTGAATTCTTTAAGTGCAATTCCAAAATTGAAACTTCCATTTTTTTTCATCTTTAAATCATCAAAGGATGTGGACTATAGGTCTACGGACTATAGTCCACATTTTTGTTGCATCGAACACATGGGGCCGTATACTAAAGTCAACATAAAGATTATCGGAGTTAAGTTGATGAAAATGCTTGTGTTTTTAAGTCTAGTTTTTGGTTTATGTAAGTATGCAGGAGCGGAAGAAACTTTTACTTATTCACAGTCGATGGAGTGTTACGTGAAGTCATACGAGAACAGAGTTTTCAAATTTGTTGATGATGACTATTTCGTTGGAAAGCCGCTAAAGGTTGCAGAGTTAAAGAGAACACCAGATTTTGTGGCATTTAAAGTGAATGGAAAAATGTATCTTGCACCCAAAAAATGTTTTACGGCAAATGAGGCAATTAATGAAGATGTCACATTTGAAGCGATGGCTTATGAGGAAAAGAACGAGAAAAAAAAAGAAAGGATAAGAAAAGTATTTACGAAAAGAGAGAAGAAAAAAAATTATTTAAATTTATCCACAGGAATGAATTTTTCGAAAAAAAATATGCCGGTAAGTAAAGATAATCAATTTTATCTACAAGCAGGAGATAGTGTTGAAAGTTTACCAATTCAGAGTGTTGAAAATGTAAACACCAGTAAACACTCAAATGACTTAGCCTTTCGGTTGGAATACGGTGCGCTGAAAAGTGAATCAGTACATTGGATTGTATCATTAAAAAAAACAGGCAAAAAGATTTCTGAATATCAATCTGTTGTATTTGACGTGAGTGGAATACCTGTTGCCTCTCGGTGGAATTTAGATTGGCAGATGAGTAGTGTC
>JAKLJM010000426.1 GCA_023151145.1 Bacteriovoracaceae bacterium
GAGGAGTTTTTCTTTAAATGAACCACTTCGATTTTTCAATGAGTTAGCCTCAGTTTGGCCTTAAAGCTTTGCAATAGTTGTCCGAAATGCTTAAGTATTTAGATCTTTGGTCGATAAGATACTTATGAAAAGGCAATTTGTCACATTTCATTCACCGTTCATCCAGCACTTTATTCAAGGTAGGTATCTGTGAGTAAGGAAATGGAATTGTACCGTGAATTTATCAGAGAAATGTCAGACGCCTTAGTCTTGGCCCAAAAACCCATCAGAATTTTAGATTCAATAAAATGGGACGCTCATATCGAAAAAGAATTTCTGAAAAGTCCTAAAGATTTTGATCTAAGAAGATTACAAAAAGAATATTACCAGGCAAAAGAGTTAAATTTTGATGCAGAAAAAAAATTAGCGGAACTTCGTGCCATTAGAGATCGCGTGCGCTTAAAACTTGGCGTGCATGATCCTTTAGGTCAAATTATTGTCCGAAATTGTCTACAGTATGAAGATGTTATCCACATGCTTAATCATCGAGGTACACCTGAGTTTTATCAGTACTCGAAAAAACTTTATGGTAGCCCCAACGAAGTCATGGATGATGGTTCTCAGCGACTAAATGAATTAGGAAAAACGTTAAATGATATTTTGGCCGGCATTGGGAAAACTAATGATGATGACCAAGTAAAAAATTTAAGTGCAGAAACAGTTGTTCAGCAGTTACAAATGAAATTAGATAATTTTTTTACTGATGATAAAATTAAAGTTAAACTCTCTGATGGTATTATTTCTGATGCATCAGCTGGATCTGATTATATTAAAGTAAAAAAAGGGGCGATGTTTTCTCAAAGAGACATTCAAGTTTTTGAAGTTCATGAAGGTTGGGTTCATTTGGGAACCACTCTCAATGGTAAAAATCAAAGCTATGCACATTGGTTACATAAAGGTCCACCTTGTGCAACGGTTACTCAAGAAGGTCTAGCGGTGATGATGGAAGTTTTTAACTTTGCCATTACTCCCGATCGAGCTCGTAGACTCAATAATAGATTGGTTGCTTGTGATATGGCCGAACAAGGAGCTAATTTAAAAGAAGTGATGAACTATTTCTTAGAGCTTGGTTTATCTCCAGAGCAATCATTTAATAGTGCCGCTCGAGTGTTTCGCGGTGGTGACCCTGAAGGTGGGGCACCTTTTACAAAAGACATTTCCTACTGCAAAGGATTTATTAATACCTATAACTTTGTTCGAAGTTGTGTAAGAAAAGGTCGCACGGAATTAATTCCTTTTCTTTTTGTCGGTAAAGTTACCTTAGAAGAAATTCCCATTCTATATGAATACTCATTAGGGAAAATGATCGATGCTCCCAAATATTTGCCACCACAATTTAGTGACATGAAAGGTCTGATTGTTTGGATGGCCTTCTCAAACTTCTTGAACAAGATGAAGTTAGAACAAATTCCAGACCTAACAACCATTAGGCATTTTAAAAAATCAGCTTAATTTAAACCGGAACGATAATTTTAGTTTCTTCCACAAAAGGAGAATCTTTAAATCGTGCTTGAAATTCACCTAATAGTGGACGCGTTTGTAAATTAATCATCTCTCTAAAATTTGCCCACTCAAGTGCACAATATAGACTCATTGTTTGATAATTCCATTCTTTTGAAGTCGATGAATTTGTTGTCCACTTCTCAAGGGCATTAAGAATAAGTTCGATTCTTTCTTTTTGGCGAACTACGTATGAATTGTCACGGCTTTCGATATCTAAACCACCACGTCTCAAGGCAAAAAGATTAACCGCGGTTTCTAAAAAACCATCAATTTCAGTAGTCGCATTTTCGTCTTCCAGAGAATCTGATTTCTTACGTCCCTGAGTGATAAGAGAGGTTGAAAAATAGTTATAAATGACTCGAGAGTCAAAGAGGATCTTTTCGTCAATTAAGAGAAAGGGAATCTTATTTAAGGGGTTATGAGATTTTAGGTATTCAGAATCTTTTGCCTCTAGGTAGTTAATGGATTTAAATTCGAAAGGAATTTGGTTATAATGCATAAATATTCTCAGTTTTCTTACGAAAGGTGAGGTAGTAGAACCCACTAATGTGTAATTTGACATAGGTAATCCTTGGTTATGAATCA
>JAKLJM010000427.1 GCA_023151145.1 Bacteriovoracaceae bacterium
ATTTTGACCGTGGTCATGTTGGTTTAGGATCAAGAGATCAATTTTCCCACTTTACTGAAGTTTTAGGTGATAAAAACCATAGCATTATTTTGCAAAAAAATAGAGTCTTTGATGCTAAATTTGGACCCTTTACAGTTCCTGAAAATCACTATTTTGTTATGGGTGATAACAGAGATAACTCTAGGGATTCAAGATACTGGGGCCCGCTTCCTAAAGAAAATCTATTGGGAAGGGCAATGTTTGTTTGGTTAAGTTGCGAAGAAACATTGCCTGGTGTTAGCTTTTTATGTGATCCGACAACGATACGCTGGAAGAGATTTTATCATCAGATTAATTAATTATTTTTAATAAAAAGCTTGTAAAACATGATTCAAACAAACAAGGAAATTTTGGAAAGTGAGACGTCAAGGGAAGTCTCATTAAAAGGCACGTGGGTACAAGCTTTAGCCACTTTTTTTTCTCCACTGCTATTGTTTTTAATACTAAGATGGGCCTTGATTGAACCTTTTGTGATTCCTTCAGAGAGCATGTTGCCCAATTTGTTAATTCACGATCACATTTTTGTTTTTAAGTCAGTCTATGGTCTAAAGATACCATTTTCAGATAGATATTTATTCAAGTGGGGAGAGCCAGAGCGTGGAGACGTTGTGGTTTTTAAATACCCTTTAAATCCTCAAGTATATTACATAAAACGCTTGATTGGTAAGCCTGGAGATAAAATCGAAGTTCGCCATGGGCAAATAACCGTGAATGGTGATTCTGCTAAATACGATTCTATTCTTGTGCCTGGTGTGAGAACAAATGATGAAAACTTGTATTTAGAAACTCTTCTTGAAAAAAAGAGAGTAATTAAATTAGAAAACTTTCAAGTGCAAAGTCATTCAAGAGAGGATCAGGAGAGCGTAAGTTCAATAGAGGTGCCTGAAGATAAATTTTTTGTTATGGGTGATAATAGAGATAACTCCAGTGATTCACGTGTTTGGGGTTTCGTTCCAAGAGAAAACTTCGTTGGAAAAGCTTGGTTTATTTGGCTCAGTTGTGAACAGACTATGGTTGATATGGAGTTTTTGTGCGATCCTTTGAAAATGAGATGGAATCGTTTTTTAAAAAAAGTGGATGTCTATGAGAATTAATTCCTGGTCTGATTACTTGTATATTTTATTTTCAGCAATTATTTTTGCAGTTATTTTACGTTGGCTTTTTATTAGTTTTTATATTTTTCCATCACAAAGCATGACACCAACTTTTGCAGAAAAAAGTATCGTTATAGTTAATAAGGCGGCTTATGGAATCAAGCTGACTCCTGGGGGAAAGGCTTTTTTCTCTGATATGCCTAAAAGAGGCGATCTGATTCTTTTTGTTGTTAAGGAAAAAGTGCATTTGGCTGCTCCTGAAGCTTATTATGTTCGCAGGGTAATAGCAGTTGAAAATGAAAGTATTGAAATTAAGGCGGGAAGAGTTTTTGTTGATGACCGTGAGTTAGGGCAGAAAGATCTGGCAAGTCCTCCTATAGGTGCTAGTAGTCAAGTTTATCAGGGGCCAATCCAGGAAGAGAAATGGAATGAGAGTTTATCTTGGATTAAGTTCAAAGTGTTTAATGAAGATAAGGTACATTTTCCTCGGCAAAAAATTCCAGAAGGTCATGTTTTTGTTTTAAGTGATTATAGGGTTGGATTTGAAGACTCTCGTGATTTTGGAATGATTCCTCTACAAAACATTGAAGGAAAAGTAATCAAATAGAGCATTCACCTTAGTTCTACATGGATGCAGCAAGGTTTTATTTTATTGACAGAAAAAAGGGGGGCAAGTTAGTTTTTTTTTAATGTCTTTTTTGTCTGTTAAGCAACTTAATACCGAGCAAATCGAAAAATTATTTCAGACAGCCTCTTTTTTTAAAACCAAAGAAGTTAAACCAAAGTTAGACGATAAAATTGTCTCGTTAATTTTTTTTGAACCAAGTACTCGGACCCGGATGAGTTTTGAAGTTGCGGCCCTAAGATTGGGAGTTAAAACTCACTTACTAAATAATAAGCTTGGAACTAGTCTGGAAAAAGATGAGACCTTACAGGATACGGTTAAAAATATTGCTGCAATGAAGCCTGATCTTTTAGTGGTACGTT
>JAKLJM010000428.1 GCA_023151145.1 Bacteriovoracaceae bacterium
TTCGAAAAATTCATTTCTTCTGTCACCGTCTGCACTTGTTTATCCATTGAGGAAAAAGCGGATGAAGCAAGTTTCAAGGCATCTTTTTCTTTATAATTGGCCAATGCTAATCCACGCATTTGCTCAAAGGCATTATCGACTCCCACTCCTGTAAAATCCACTGACACCATTCCGTGTTGAGCTTTTTCTAAATCGATAATCACTCTTTCTCTTTGAAAAAGTGGTGGTGATAATGCATCTACTTTATTGAAATAATCACTCATCAAACGAAGCTCATCTCGACTTGGCTTTACTCCGTACATTTTTAAAAACTTTTTTTCAAGATGGGCGAAATAGTCATCAGGATTTTTAAAATCCCCGGGTTTGCTTTTGCGAAGTATCCCGATACTTCCCTTAGATAAAACCAATTGCCCTCCTTCTAGAGGTGTGAGCATCAACTGATTTTTTAAATGGGCCATATCTGATAATTTACTACGAACATTTTCAATATCTGTCATATCGCGAGATATTGCTTTCGCTTCACTGGCGTAGTTAACAAATGAACCTTCACCCATTTTGCGCGATTGACGAGCGTAACGAGCGGCCATATTGGCGTGTAGGGCATTATCACCCACGCCACCTAAAAACCACAAGCTCGGATCCTGTGCTTCATCGGTACGCGTGGCAATTAATTTCTTCATTTCAGTCGCTGCAACATCATCGGCAAAACTAAGATTTGCTTTCTGATAAACGCTTTGTAATTTTTTTGCTAGCTCTGCTTTTTCAGCTTCAGATTTTGGTACAAATCTTAAACGAAGCCCTTTGTAATCTTTGTATTCTCCACTCAAGCGCGACTTTAAATAAGGATCAGCACTCACCATTTCATGAACTTTTTTAAGATAGTGATTATTAATGGCATCGACTAAACCTTTGTCTTGAAAAACTTGATCGTTCATTTTTTTTTGTAGTGAATTCTCCACATCAAAATAAACGGCCGTTCCCTTTTTTTCACTCTCCATTAGATCAATGAATTTCCGATTGGCCCCAGTCGCTAATTGAAACTCAGGCGCACCGTCTTTAAAACGTTGCACACTTGGATGATTTAAATAATTTCTTCTCGCCTCATCACTCACCACCCCAGAAACTTTGGGAGTATTTAAATCGTCTAAACTTTTAGTTAAGGCTTTTTCAAATTCTAAACAGGCACTGGCCTTCACTTCGGCCAGAAAAGCAAAAATCAAAAGAGTGTTTAAAATCAAAATTTTTGAGGCAAATATCAACATGTCTAATCCCCGATCCCTTGCTAGCTTTACGGCATATTGCTAAAAAAAATCAATGATATTAGATAATTAATAATTTCTAAGACTTTTGCTTTAAATAGGGCAAATTTAGGTGTATTTTAAAGCCAAGGTCAAAAATAAGTATATTTTTAACCTATATTGAGGTATAAGGGCGCAAAACATTGAAACCACAAACAATTTCCTCGCCCAACTGAGGTTTTAGCCCATGATGAAAATTAACAAAAAGGTCGAATACGCTTTGATGGCCTTAAAACATTTATCAGTTCAAAACTCCTTACCAAACGAACAAGGTGCCCACGTCTGTAAAGATGGAGTTCACCCACTGACGTCGGCCAGAGAGATTTGTGATCAATACGGCACTCCGTTTGATACTGTGGCCAAAGTAATGCAAGTCATGAATGCGCACGACATTTTAAAATCAGTAAAAGGTATCAAAGGCGGCTACTACCTCAATAAAAGTTTGCATGACATCACTTATATGCAACTTGTTCGCATGATTGAAGGAAAAGAAGACTTAGGTAGCGTCTGCCAATCACAAAAAGGTATGTGTGAACTTTTTCACAAATGCAACATCGTCACTCCCGTTGATCAATTGAATAAAAAACTTAATAGCTTCCTTGAGACATTAACCATTCATGAATTATTGCT
Source organism: Bacteriovoracaceae bacterium (assembly GCA_023151145.1). Taxonomy (GTDB): domain Bacteria; phylum Bdellovibrionota; class Bacteriovoracia; order Bacteriovoracales; family Bacteriovoracaceae; genus Bacteriovorax. The sequence continues at coordinate 1,929 of JAKLJM010000428.1, forward strand.
CGGAACTGAATTCAATCACGATCATGAAAAACAAGAAAAAATTAATATTTTAGCAGCAGACTTAAAAAGTGAGGCTCTATGAGCACAGATAATTATTTAAACTCTGAGTACAAGTATGGTTTCTATACTGACATTGAGACTGAAGCTTTTCCCAAAGGATTAAGCGAAGAAATCATCGCCCT
>JAKLJM010000429.1 GCA_023151145.1 Bacteriovoracaceae bacterium
CTAACTACAATAGTCAGGGAACAAAAGTTAACCTTTTGAGTAGCAATAAGTACACACTTTATGATACTTTTTTACAATCGAGATATGTTTTTCAAGGTGGTTTTTCTATTTCAGGCCAGGCCATTGCCACTTATGCGGAAAGTAAAAATACAGATTTTAACAGAACTAATTCTACTTTTAATGCTATTAGTGTAAGCGCTGATTATATGGTTTATCGTGGCTTTATGGATTTTATTCCCGAATTTAAGTTATTATACTCCTTTGATCCGGTGAGCTACAATCAAGACAATGTGATGACTAACGAAGGTGTGATGGAGTTAAACGCCTCTCTTCGTGCGCAAAATAATTATTCCTGGTTGAATTACTATGTCTCTGGTGGTTTTAATTATCGTAATGAAAGGTCAAGCTTGTTTCCTTGGGAATTAGGATTAGGAATTAGATGGAGAAATTCTTATTTGGGACTTGAGCTCAGTGGTTTTCAGAGTGTGATGGATGATAATGATAAGGGTACTTTGGAGTCAGCGAGGTATTCGTTGGTGCAAAGAGTAAATGGTGGTAGTTACCGTTTTTACACGATTAATCCAGCACATAATCAGGCCAGTGTTAACATTGACATTGGTTTTTCTCGAGCGGTGATATTAAAAACCTTTTTTTCCTCTTCTCTGGGAGGGACTAATTATTCCAATGGAATCTATGCAGGTGTTGGAATTAATTTACTATTCGATACTATAGCCAATCGCCCCAGCACTCCAAGATATGAAGAAAATGTCGGACCAGAATCAAAGGTGAAGAAGTTACCAGAACGAGTGATAGAAAATAAAGGTAGTGAGTCTGAGGAAGATTATCAAATTCAAACAGATGATGGAGTTGATCAGAAATTATTTCAAAAAGAACCCGAAGTTCCTAAGGTTTCGCCTGCAGTATCTAAGAGAAAAAATACAAAAGAAATCAGTGAGGAAGAGTTACAAAGTCAGCTAGATCAAGCAGAGATGACGATCAAACTCAAATCGAATAAAAAAAAGAAACGTAAATAATTGAATGATCGTCTTGCTACACTTAAGGGCCATCAAAGTTTATTATGTCGTCTGAGTATTTTATAAAAAAACTGGTTTTGAAAGTTCCAATGCATGTTTCTTGATATCCTCTGGCCACTCGCCTATCAAAGTTAAAAACATTTTCTTATCTTTACGATAAAGAGCACGAAGAGCTTCTTCATAGCCCTTGAAATCCCCAGCAATCACTGACATGAACTTGTAGGTTCTTTCTTGAGCTGGTTTAATCTCATTGATTTGTGAAGATTTCTTTTTAGCTTCTTCAACAAGTTTTCTAAGTGTTGCCGAAGCCCCTTCAGGTTGAGTTGCTAGCCATTCCCAATGTCTGGGTAATAAAGAAATTTCTCTTGAGACCACGCCTAATTTTGGTCGGCCTGGGCCAGAGGAATCAGTTAGTTGGGGCTCTGCCTTGTAGACTTCTAAGCGTTTTAAGATGTCTTCTTCGTTTCCTTGAAAATTAAAATCCATAGATTTTCCAGTAGAATCACTGAAAATAATGATCGTTGAGTCTTTGATTTTATCAATACGTTTCTTTACTTTCAAAATAACTAAATTAAGAGGACCTTGTATTAACAATTTTTCATTTTCAAACGCGCTGTAAGTCAATTGGTTTTCCATAAAAATCCTTATATGTTTTTTTCATATTACCCGGGTTTAAATGAAAAGTCAATATTATCCGGGTAATATTTATTGACAAGATCAATGAAGCTATATTTAGTTGCTATAGTAAGGAATTTTATGAATTTTACTGGTTATAAAAGAATAATTTTTACAGTATCTTGTGTGTTTGTTTATGCCGGTGCTGTTAATTATGGAGTTTTTGATTTTATCCCGGCAATTCCATTTTTAATTGTCGTTTTATATGCTGCTTGCAAATGGGGAAAAAATTATTTTTTTTCAACAGTAGCTTTATTGCTTTTGGTGATCCCTCTCTATCTTTTAAAGAAAAATCATGGGAAGTTATTTCACCCCAAACTTGGGGCAAAGTATACTTTTTCTATTGATGTATGTTTATTCAGTTTGCAGATACAACTCAAACTCATGTAA
>JAKLJM010000430.1 GCA_023151145.1 Bacteriovoracaceae bacterium
GAATATATAAAGAATTTTCTTTAAATCCATTTAAAGTTGCTTGGAGATAAACCATATTGTTATTTTGAAATAGCTCGCTTTCTGATATTTCGAGAGGTGATTGTCCTAGCGTTCTAATTTGGCCATCAGCGGAGAGAGTTGTAATTGAGGCCATACTAGGAGTTGTTTCTATACGAATGTTTTTTGAATTATTACTGAATGACGAACAAGCTGTGAAACTGAGGGTGCTTAATGTAAAAATAAGTCTCAAGAATATAGTCAAAAATGGCATATTTTAATCCTTCAAATTCAAAGTATTTCCGTTACACTTTGTTTAGTACTACCTTCTTTTCGGGTGTTATTGATATTAACTTTAGACAGTATTTAGATTTACCTAATTTTTACTTAAGTAATTAGAAAGATAGACTTAAGCTTAGATGTTATTTAACCCGAGTAAGTTGCTAAGGTTATCGGTCATTAATAATGAGAACTTATGAGTCAGTTAGGGGCTTCGCTGAAGTAAACTTATTTTTAATTTCTAAATCGCTCATGGATTTAAGATTTAAGAGTTCTGTAAATGATTTTGATGTATCTGTGTTTATACCGAGCGTATATAGAAAAGCTTGTTCGGTATTATATCCGTTCTTTTTTAATTCAATGATCTTGTTTGCGAATTGTGAGCCAAATATTTTGATTAGTCGCTGTTCTATTAAGAGATGCAAGTAGGAGCTTTGTTCAAATAATAATTCTGGACTAAAATAAAATTCAAAAGTTAAATTGTTAAAAACAAAGTTAAAAACATAAACGTTGTTTTTTATTGAGAGTTTTGGATTTTGTACCCACTCCTGAAAACTTTGAATAAATTCTAAAATACTGATTGCTTGATTGGGTTGATATTGAAAACAAACATCGATGTCTGAATATTCATTTTGAATATTCAGTGGAATTGTTCCAGTGATAAAAAAAGTTTCAATGGGCAATTGAATCTCTTGAAATAAGTTATCCAATAATCCTGGGACTTTTTCGATGTGAATGACATTCTCTAAAGACTGATGATGAAATTTAATATCTCCGTTTGATAAATTGGCGACAAGTTCTGGATTAAATTTTTTGTGCTGATCGTTTTTTTCAAACTTTAATTGAGAATAAGTATTCTCGATATCTGCAAAACTTGCGGGGTACACAACCTCAATGTGTTCGAATCCAGGTCGTGTCACCTTATTTGGCTTAGGGGCAGGCACTTCAATGAGGTCAATGAAATGATTTTCAAATTGCCATGCTTTTTTTAGTTTGTAAGTCGCAATCGGGCGTCCATTGACAGGGCTTTCGATTAATAGATCTGAAAATAGGGAAAAATCATTTTTGATTTTGTGATAGTGCTCAAGACTTTCTGTACGGTAACATAAATGATCAATATCCCATTTTTCAAATGAAACATCTAATTGAGTGAGTTCAAAAAAAAGCTTCTCTAAAAATAGAGAAGCCTCTTTAAAATATTTATTTTCAGTGGTCATAAAAATCTAAAAATACTCTTTTAGAAATTTTATTTCAGATCTTTCTGGACCAAAGGCGAGAATACCCACAGGAATTCCCACGGTTTCTTCGATCATTTTAATATAGGATTTAAGTTCTAAAGAGAGTTCACCTTTAAAATCATCAGTGAAAGGTTTCAAGTCTTTTAATATTGGCTTTGCTTTTGTTAGATCAATTCCAGGATAGGCGCAATCAATGGTTTGTCCTTCATATTCATAGCCTACACAAACTTTTAAAACATCCATTCCTGAAAGAATATCAATTTTTGTTAGTGCTAATGACGTTATGTTAGACGCCTTCACTGAATATTTAAGAAGCGGAAGGTCTAACCAACCACAACGACGTTTTCTTCCAGTCGTTGCTCCAAATTCATGTCCCTTTGTTTGAATGAATTCGCCAACAGCATCGAATAATTCAGTTGGGAATGGTCCTTCGCCAACTCTTGTCGTGTAGGCTTTAGTGATACCTAGAACTTCGTGAACTGAAGAGCCGGGAATTCCTGCTCCGGTGTAAATACCACCAATTGAAGTCGAAGAGGAAGTAACAAATGGATATGTTCCATAATCTACGTCTAATAAGATAT
>JAKLJM010000431.1 GCA_023151145.1 Bacteriovoracaceae bacterium
ATGCTTAATTAGCACATCTCTTACAACCCAAGTTTGCTCATCAGATCCAGTATAAGTTTTCTTTTTAAGACTAATATATTTCCCAATTTTATAGGCTTGTGAAGTTGGTTTATTTGCTACATATGACCAATTCATCGAACTTGAATAAAGGGCCATTGAACTTGTCACTGCTGGAATATGTTGTTCTGATAATTGAGGTAATGCAGGTGCAATTGACTCTCCATTTGTAATAACGTCTTTCCCCGCATTCCAAAGAATAATAAATTCATTTTTAAAATCTCTTAATAAACTTTTTAAGGCATCAGAATTATCTTTTGCTAACTCATGATAAATAAAATTTTCAGAATACTTATTTTTAGCTCCACCAGAGAAGTTTGCTGACGTATTCACAACTGCCACATCATCAACCAAGCTAAATTTTTCATGCATATTCATCGCCGCAATTTTAAACTCTGCCCCTAGCTTTTCTAGTTTAGGAACGACATCTAAAACTTTTTTTGAATCTTTAAGATCAGGATGCAAAACCACTCTAACCTGTGCCCCGTTTTTTAGGGCTTGTTCAATGGCTTGATCTAAACCGCTATCACTCCAGCTATACACTGAAATATGAGCATATTTTTTTGCGGAAGAAATGATTTCGTATGTTCTACTGAAAGCTTCATCACCTTCATGGGGAGAAAATAAAGCATCAGGGGATTTTGCTTCACTGGAAAGATTTCTTTGAGCATCACTGTGTTTACCGTTATTGGCACAACTAACTAATTGCAATAGTAATACAAGAAAAACCAACTTTTTCATTCTCAACTCCGTGGTAAGCCAAGTGGCTCAATAAACTAAATTCATTATAAATGATTTTCAAATGAGTATTTTACAGAGGAAAAATTAGCTTATTTTCTAAGAAATATGGGCTTTAGTTTCAAGATAACGTCGTGAAAAACAGTTTCGGGAAGTATTTTAGTCAAACATTGCATAAATTCTTCAGACTTTAGATCACATTGGCTTAGACCACAATAGTGGTGTGTTCTAGTCCGGCATGGTAAATGATCGCGGTAAAAATAAGGATGCTGAACTATGTTATATGGGTGCCACTCATTTGGTGGCTCAGCTCCAAAAAAGGTGAACGTGCTCACCCCAACCGCTACGGCCAAATGTTTAATTCCTGTGTCGTTACCAATATAGGCAATTGATCCGGCGAAGAATTTAGGTAGTTCTTTGAGGGGCAAATGAACAATTTCCGTATTTTTAGGAAAATTCAATTTTATGATTTCTTCTTTAATGATTGAGTCTTGTTTGGAATTTGATAAAGGGATTTTTATCTGAAGAGATGAATCAAATTCAAAAAACAATTCGGCCAATTTTTTATAGTGAAGAAGTGGCCACATTTTAGTTTCTCGAGTGGCAACAACACCCAAAATAATTTGATTCTTTGAGACCACATTGGCAACACTCATTTGTGGGGTATAATCTTCAAAATGAGGATATGCTTTTTCTTGTCCATAAAAAGAATAAACGCCATCCAAATCTCTTTGAATAATCGATTTAATCACCCCTTGATCATGAATTTTTGTTCCTGATTTCAAGTGATGATTATGAAAAGAATAAGGAATTCTTTTAAGCATTGAATAAGACCCAAAAGCTTTCGCTCCTTTGCCCGATTGATGCATCTCATGGATGATATCGACTTCAAAATTCAGTAAATCGGACCATAATTGCAAAGTTCCATTCACTGAACCCAAATTCATGGGATAAATAAAATCACAAGCTACCTTTACTTCATCAAAGATACTTTTAGTCCATTGAGGAACACCATAAATAATGGTACTCTCTGGATAGAGATCTCTAAAATATTGAACGGTAGACAAGCCCATTATGGCATCGCCCAATGCTCTATTTTTAGCGATAAAAATTGTTTTAGGTTGAAACATGTTTAAACTCTCTGTCGCCATTATAACTTACAATGAAGAAAAAAACATCCAAAGATGTCTTGAATCTGTATTGCCCATTGCTGATGAAATCGTCATCGTTGATTCCTTCTCAACAGATAAAACTGAAGAATTGGCCAAAAGTTTTGCCAAACAAGTTGACCTAAAATTT
>JAKLJM010000008.1:0-21424 GCA_023151145.1 Bacteriovoracaceae bacterium
ACATTAAAATCTCAATTTTTACCTGATGCCTACATCACACTAAATGGTTGCAATGCTGGATACACTATCGCTCCAGAATTAAGTGAACTTTTAGAAGTTCCAGTTTCTGGCGCACTTACTGGATCATTATTTGAACGCATCGAAAGTGATGGCAAATGGTACAAAGAAAGTGATCGTGACCCAAATAACTACGTGCTTAAAAACGATTTTAGCTTCAACGACAGTTTATCTTGCTCACTTGGACTTTGCTGGAGAATGAAGCCCTCTCGCCATAGCTATTATGGATATTGGGGACAATTCACAGAGGGGCTTAGTTTTTATAAATTTTTCTGCGCTTTTAATGATGAAAAAAAGTGTTTAAAAGGTATGGCAAACTCACTTTTAACACTTCCGTCACTAACATCTTTAACGGCAAAACCCACCAAAGAAAAATATGAACAAGTAGTTTTTGATTGGCTTTGTAGTACAGGTAAAGATCGCGATTACTTTAATAAATGTGTTACTGGAATTAAAAATGCTATTTCAAAAGGAAGTGAATACTTCCCGAGTCACCCAAAACAAGAATTAAACTGTAACTTTAAGACTTGTAATGCCAAAGTTGTTTGTAAACAAAAGAAACTTTTTGGAGATGGCCCTAAAGGCGGAAGTTGCAAACTTGAAGCAAATACTGAAGGTGCTGGACACTCTACAGTCAGAGAATACAAAGCATTTATGCGCGCTTTTGAATTAATCTAAATAAGTGATCCTCGCGGCATTCACCGCGAGGATCACTTATTTTACTGGAAAAGATCTTTTACTTTATCAAAAAATCCACGGCTCATAGGATTTGAATTTGAATCAATATCTTGTAATTGTTTGAACAGATCTTTTTGTTCAGATGAAAGCTTGGTTGGCGTTTCAACATGAATGGTTACAATCTGATCTCCCTGTCCATAAGAACCTAGACGATTCATTCCTTTTCCTTTTAAGCGCATCTTAATTCCCGATTGCGTTCCCGCCGGGATTTTCATTTGAACTTTTCCTTGCAGGGTTGGTACTTCTATATCATCACCGAGTGCCGCTTGAGAAAATGAAATTGGAACAGTACAAAGGACATCAAAACCATCGCGTTCAAAAATATCATGTTTTTTAATTCTGATCATGACATAAAGATCACCATTCGGTCCGCCGTTGGCTCCAGCATCGCCTTCGCCAGACAACTTTAATCTTTGACCTTCATCAATTCCCGCTGGGATTTTTACGAGAAGATCAACTGATTTACGTTTACGACCTTGTCCATTACAAGTTCCACATGGATCTTTGATCATCTGACCTGTGCCGTGACATTTAGGACAGCTAGAAGAAACTGTAAAAAATCCTTGCTGACGTCTTACTTCTCCGTGTCCGTGACAATAATCACATGTCTGAGGAGTAGAGCCCGCTTTTGCTCCTGATCCATTACAAGTATCACATGTAACGTTTTTAGTTATAGAGATTGTTTTCTCTGCCCCAAAAGCTGCTTCAGTGAAATCTACATCTAAAGTCATTTGTAGATCATCACCAGGACGCCCTTGCGATCTTCTACCACCACGGCGTCTACCACCTTGGCCTCCTAAGAAGTCTCCAAAGATATCACCAAAAATATCACCTAAGTCTTGGAAGTCTCCATTGAATCCACCACCTTGGAATCCACCGCCTCCAGAACCATCAACACCGGCATGACCAAATTGATCGTAGCGTGCTTTTTTCTGGTCATCTAAAAGTACTTCTGCGGCTTCCGAAGCTTCTTTAAACTTTGCTTCCGCTTCTGCATTTCCAGGATTTTTGTCCGGGTGAAATTGCATTGCTAATTTTCTATAGGCCTTTTTTATTTCATCTTTACTAGAAGTTTTAGTTACACCCAAGACTTCATAGTAATCTCTTTTCGTACTCATGAATTGATACCCTATGGTTGTTTTTAACAAAAAGGTCCCTCGCTACGGAGAGACCTTTATTACTTTCTTAAAGAACTGAACAAATCCCTTAATTAAACTTCTTTGTAATCAGCGTCTACAACACCATCGTCATTTTTCTTTGCACCAGCATCTGCACCTGCAGTGTTTTGAGCTTCAGGGCCTGCGCCTTCAGCTGCTCCACCTTGTTGATACATTTCTGTAGCAACTTTATGAGAAGCATTTTGTAATCTTTCAAGTGCTGCTTTTAATTCATCAGCAGATTCACTGTTAAGTTTTGCTTTCGCTTCAGTAAGAGCAGCTTCAACTTCTGATTTAGATTGAGCAGAAATTTTACCTTCGCCTTCTTTAAGTGCTTTTTCTGTAGCGAAGATCATAGAGTCTAAGTTATTTTTAGCATCTACAACTTCACGACGAGCTTGATCGGCTGCACGGTTAGCTTCAGCATCTTTTACCATTCTTTGAATTTCTTCTTCCGTTAAGCCCGATCCACCAGTGATTCTGATATCCTGAGATTTTCCAGTCGCTTTATCCAGAGCTGAAACGTGAACAATCCCGTTTGCATCAATATCAAAAGTTACTTCTACCTGAGGAATACCACGTGGTGCTGGAGCAATTCCCGTTAGGTCAAATTTTCCAAGAGTTTTATTATCTTTAGAAAATTCTCTCTCTCCTTGTAGTACGTGAATCGAAACTGCTGGTTGATTATCAACTGCAGTCGAGAACACTTGAGATTTTTTCGAAGGAATCGTTGTGTTCTTTTCGATGATTTTAGTAAATACACCACCAAGAGTTTCGATACCAAGTGAAAGTGGAGTTACATCTAGTAGAAGAACGTCTTTAACATCTCCTGCAAGTACACCACCTTGAATCGCAGCCCCTGCTGCTACTACTTCATCTGGGTTAACACCTTTTGAAGGCTCTTTACCAAAGATTTGTTTCACTTTTTCAACAATAGCTGGAATTCTTGTTGAACCACCAACTAAAACGACTTCATGAATTTCAGCTTTTGATAACCCTGAATCTTTAATACATGTTTCACATGGAGATACTAATCCATCAATATACTTTGCAATCAACTGCTCAAATTTTCCACGAGTAAGTGGTAAGTTTAAGTGCTTAGGTCCAGTAGCATCAGCCGTAATGAACGGAAGATTAATATCAGTTTGAGTTACGTTTGATAGCTCATGTTTTGCTTTTTCTGCAGCTTCTTTAAGACGCTGAAGAGCCATTGTATCGTTTCTTAGATCGATATTATTTTCTTTTTTAAATTCATCGGCCATCCAGTTAATGATTTCCTCGTCGAAGTTTTCACCACCTAAGAACGTATCACCGTTAGTCGCTTTTACTTCGAATACACCATCAGATGTAATTTCAAGAATTGAAATATCGAACGTACCACCACCTAAGTCGAATACCGCGATATTTTTATCTTTCTTTGTGTCCATTCCGTAAGCAAGGGCTGCTGCCGTTGGCTCGTTGATAATACGTTTTACGTCAAGACCAGCGATACGACCTGCATCTTTTGTTGCTTGTCTTTGAGCATCGTTAAAGTAAGCAGGAACTGTAATAACTGCTTCAGTAACAGGTTGCCCTAAATAATCTTCAGCTGCTTTTTTTAGTTTTTCTAAAACTTTTGCCGAAATTTCAGCAGGAGCCATTTCTTTTCCATCTACTTTTACCCAAGCATCACCATTTTTATTGGCCATGATTTCGAAAGGAGCTACGTGAGAAAGATTTTCTGCTTCTTTATCTGTTTTCTTTCTACCAATTAATCTTTTGATACCAAAAAGAGTTTTCTTTGGATTTGTTACTGCTTGTCTTTTAGCAACCTGACCAACTAAGACTTCTCCATTGTTTGAGTATCCAATGATTGAAGGAGTTGTATTGTGCCCTTCTTGGTTAGCAATAATTTTGTATGTTCCGTTTTCCATAACGGCTACACATGAGTTTGTTGTTCCTAAGTCGATACCAATAATTTTTCCCATACAATTCTCCTTTATTTATTTTCGTTCTTTTTCTGTTCTAGTTTTTAGCGATCACAACTTTTGAAGCCCTAATCACTCTCCCATTTAAGATGTAACCTTTTTGGAATTCCGCAATGATCTCTTCATCTTTTTTTTCTGGGTCAGCTTTTTGGCTCATGGCTTCGTGAAAATTCGGATCAAATTGTTTCCCAACTGCTTCGATCGGAGATAGGCCATTTTGCTTTAATACATCGAGGAATTGATTTCTTACCATATCAATACCAATCGTAATGTTTTTCATTTTTTCGTCTTGGTCAGCTTTGAGAGCATTAACTGTAAGATCAAAATTATCAAGTACCGAAACTAATGATTCTAAAATTTTTGTAGAACCATACTTGATCGTATCTTCTTTTTCTTTTTGAAAACGTCTTCTCATATTTTCGATTTCAGCAGCTAAATAATAGTATTTCGCCTTGAAATCTTCTTCTTCTTGCTTTGGAATTTGGTGAGTGATCACTTCTTCTTCAATAACATCTTTTGCTTCGCTGTCTTTTGCGATGATTTCTTCATTTACTACTTCTGTATTCTCAGTATTCGCCATGTCTTCATCCTCAATCAATTTACTACAATGTTTTACGACCATAAGATGGTATAGACTTCGCGAGTGTCAATGTTTAGACTTGAAAAAAACTTGACATTATTTTTATGCAAATTCAAAGAGTTACCTGTGACAAATCGCAAAGAAAAAGCAACTTTATCAATTAATTTTCCACTTCATCTAAAGAAACTTAGTAGTATCATTCTTTTTGCTGCAATTAGTCTTACGCTGGCCTCTGACAATAATACCGCCACGAGCTTTGTTTTACCTAAGATTACCGAGAGTAAACGAGGGCCAAGCTGGCAAGAGAGCTGGTCACAAAAAATTTTTCAAGAAATTATCACAGAAAAAGATCACCCTTTAATTACGACAACAATTCACTCTGATGATTTGAAAACTTTTTCATGTTCAAATTTTAATGAATTAGCTGCTGAACAAAAAGCCGCTTTCTGGATTGTTTTTTTCTCAGCCCTGACAAAAGCAGAGTCTTCATTTAATCCCAAGGCCAGATCAAAAGCCCCGAAGGGAGGACATGGTAATTATGGATTACTTCAGCTCTCAAAAAGAACTGCACGTGATTTTTGTCAATTAGATGAAACAGAAGAAAATGGATTCTATTCTGCTGAAAACAATTTAATTTGTGGAGTAAAGCTCTTGAGTTATCAAATTCAGGGTGCTCCTAATAAAAAAGGGAAACTTGTTCGCGCCAAAGCTAAGGGACGAATTTTCACTTCGCCTATTTTTTTCTGGGGCCCACTAAGGGCCAAGGATTTTAAAGGAAAAAAAAGACTAATGACTTGGTTCAATCAACAAAAAGATCAATTGCCTTTTTGTAGTTAGACTAAATCTTTCTTGAAAAGATCATCCATTAAAGAATCCATAATGAGAAATCCTTTGGAATTCAAAATGACGGGATTTCTACTTTGTAGATAGCCCATAGTTTCCCATTTTTGAATGAGGTTTTGCCAAGCTTGGATTTTTTCAGCTGTTAACGTTGTAAAATATTGATCAGTATCTAAGCCTTTGAAGCAACGTAAGTTCAAATAGATTTTTTCAAACTCCATTTCACTCTCGGTTAATACCTCTTCTTCAAATTCGTATTTGTAAGGTTTCCATTTATAGCGTAACTTTTGTTCTTTTAAAAATCCCGTTGCTGATGGACCAAGCGCTGCAACCGTTTCGGCATCCCAGTAACGGAGATTGTGCTTAGATTCAAAACCGGGTTTAGAGAAATTTGAAACTTCGTAATGAACATAGCCATTTTTTTCCAAGTAATCTGCCACTTTTAAATATTCTGCTTCAATCCATTCATCATCAGGCATATGGTCCTTATGAATGTAATTGCTTTTAATCGTGAGAATATAAAGTGAAAGATGTTTTGGTTGATATTTTAAAATTTCTTCTAACTCAGCAATAACATCTCGTTTATACTCACGCGAAAATGGTAACCCGAGCATAAAATCTACTGAAAAATTTAACTCATGCTCATTGAAATAATTTAATGTTTCATGAACATGATTAAGATCGTGATAACGATCAAGCACTTTTAAAAATTTTTCATTTAAAGATTGAATTCCTAAGCTAAAGCGATTCATTCCGAACGCCCGAAATGCATCAAGTCCAGCGCGCGTCCATCCTCCAGGATTAACTTCTAAAGTAGCTTCACAGTCTTTTGCTAATTTCCAATTATGATTTTCGAAAAAATCTTTTAGCGCCAGAGCTCCAGTTGTCGACCATAAGGAAGGTGTTCCTCCTCCGATATAAAAAGTCTCAAAAGGCACATATTCGTAACTATACTTTTGCAACATTTGAGAATGTACTTGATTGCATTGCTCAAGATAGTGAGCAAAATTTTGAAAGTCTGTGTCTTTGTTTTGTGGAACAGATTTAAAAAAATCACAGTAGTTGCACAAATGAGCACAAAAAGGAAAATGTAAATAAAGCGATTTGATTGTTGGCATAACTTATTTTCGCACCTTTCTTGGGATTAGAGTTATACTATAAGTCATTCGATAAGAAACTATTAAGATAGAGGACTTCATGCAATATCAACTAGAAACGCTAAAAAATAATTTAAAAACTCTTTTTGTTCACTCACCTGGTTCAAATGCGGCATCGGTACAAATTTGGTTCCGCGCTGGAAGTGCTTTAGAGCAGACAAAGGAAGACGAAGGGATCTCTCACTTTTTAGAGCATATGTTTTTTAAAGGAACATCAACAAGACCAGGAGCAAAAATTGCTCACGAAGTTGAATCTTTTGGTGGCGACATTAATGCTTTTACGTCATTTGACTATACTTGCTATTACATCAATCCTCCTAGCCATGAACTTATTAAATCAGTAGAGATCTTGTTAGACATGGTATCGAATCCAGAATTTAAAAATGAAGATCTTTTTCCTGAACGAGATGTTGTTTTTGAAGAATTTAGAAGAGGTATGGATTCTCCTAGTCAAACAGCTTTTCACAAAATTCAGCAAGCTGCCTTTACTGGTACCTACGCTCATCAGATTTTAGGACATGAGGAATCTATTAAAAATTTCTCTCGTGACCAGCTAATTTCTTATCGAAAAAAATATTACAATCTCTCGAATGCCATGCTGTTAATTGCCGGGGACCTAAACCATAAAGATGAGATTATTAAAGAAATTGAAAAATTTAAATTACCTGATGGCCAACAAAGCTCATTCCCCAAATTTGAACTTAAGAAAAAACCAACAATAGATCTTCACCATAAAGATGTCCGCACAGCAACACTCACAATTAATATTGAAGCGGCTGCTTACCTCGATTCAAATTCTGCGGCAGAAGATCTTGCCATCAACTGTATTGGATACGGAGAAACATCTCGTTTTTACAAAAACTTAGTTATCGATCAATCATTATGTAATAATGCTTCTGGTTCAACGATGTTCATGAATGATGGTGGTGTTCATTTTCTTCGCGTAACATTTCCTATTGAGAATCTTAATAAAGTGCTAACTAGAACTCATAGCGTTCTAGCTGAAATTTACGCTAAGGGTTTTGAAAAAGAAGAAATTCAAAGAATTAAAAATCAATATATTGCTTCTAAGGTTTACGAAAAAGAATCCATCGAATCATTTTCATTTTCACTAGGTCATAGCTTCGCACAGTGTGGAGATATTCATGCTGAAAGTGATTTTATTAATCGAATTAAAGCGACAACACTTGAAGACGTTAATAATGCGTTTAGAGATATCTTTAAAAACTCATTACACTTAAATCTTCAAACTCCAAAAGCTTCTGATTTAAAAAAATGCGAAAAAGAACTGTCACTTTTTGTAAAAAAACTTGAAACTCTCAAGAAAACTAAAGTTATTGACACTCATAACTTCAAGATCAAAACAACCAAGCATGATCCACAGGTTAAGTTACTTCAAATTAAACCTGGAATTAAATTGTTTTATCGACAAAACACAATGACTCCAACGTTCATCCTTCATGCCTATATCAAAGGTGGGTTAACTGAAGAGACAACCAAAACAAATGGAATCCATCACCTGCTCGCCACCAATATAGGCAAAGGTTATGGAAAAATCAGCTATGAAATGCTTAAGTCGCAACTTGAAGATAAGTCTTCAAGTATTAATGGTTTTGGTGGTAAAAATGCGTATGGACTCTTAATGCATGGACTCTCTGAAAACTTTTCAGAACTAACTGAACATTTTTGTGGGTCACTTTTAATACCTAATTTTTTACCAAAATTTATTAAACACGAACAAAACATAGCGATAAGAGCTTTAGAAAATCAAAAAGAGGATCCAGTAAAACAATGTTTTCATGAAGCTCATCAACTCATATTTGATAAACATCCCTATGCGTTTAACGTCTTAGGAAATGCTAAAAATCTTAAGGCAATAAAACAATCGACATTGCTTAAACTTCATAAGAGTAATTTAAAAAACAAAGAAATTCTTATTACCTACTGTGGAGATAAAAGCCTAAGCGAAGTATTAGATCAACTAAAACCAATGTTTGATAAACTTCCTAGCAGAAAAGAATCAAAGTTAAAAATCAAAGCTTACAAATCGCGAACTAATGTCGATAAATTTGTTACCTTTGATCGTGAACAGACACAAATCTTTCATTGTATTCCTGCTGGAGGAATGAAAAGCAAAGATAATTTATATTTAAAAATGCTCTCTTCTCATTTATCAGGCCAATCTTCGGAATTGTTTGTTGAAGTTCGTGATCGTCAGGGACTTTGTTATACAGCCCAACCAGTTCACTTCACGGCTTTAGAGGGTGGATACTTTGGTATCTATATGGCATCTGGACATGATAAAACTCCTGCCGCCATTAAAGCCATTAAAGATATTTTAAATAAGATCAGAACACAGGGATTACCAGAAGAAGATTTTTTGCGAATTAAAAAAATGATCCGAGGACAAAACCTGATCAACGTTCAAACTAATGAAGATTATGCCAGCATCTACTCGGTTGCCGTTCTTCAGGGGGAAGGCTTAGATTATTGGCACAATAAAAATAAAGAAATTGAAGAACTTAAGTATGCTGATTTTCAAAAGAACATTAAGGCCATCCTCTCTCGCAAATGGAATACCGTCATCGTTGGTAGACCTCACAAAGCCACTAAAGAAATTTAAACTAATTTACAGGGAAAAAAACACTTTTTCCCTGTAAGTTTTACCTACTTTTCCCACCTAGAACCCAGTTTTTGTCATAGTTAGGCTATGAAAACATTGTTCATATTACTTTTGGCCTCGCTCAGCGGAACGCTCTTTGCTTACGAAGGCGCTCATTCATATTGCCAAAAAAATCCGATTGAAGGGATCAGTACGCTTCATCAAGTTAATGACTCTGACTTTCCTAATGAAAAAATTTATATTCACAGTTATTTAAAGTCTAAATTCGAACCAAATAAAAAAACCGTGCTTTTTTTTAGCGGTGGACCAGGGGCAAGTCCGCGCTCCTCTGAATTTAAGCTCGACTCAGTAAATGTGATTTTTTTTGAACAAAGAGGCATGGGATGTTCTCGACCAAATTCTGCTGATTTATTTTTAAATCCCAAATTTTATTCAAGCAAAAAATCTATTAACGATGCTGCTAAAATTCTTAGTGACTATCAAATTAATGAAGCCATTATTTATGGCCATTCTTACGGCACAATTTTGGCCACCATGTTTGCTCATTATTATCCTGAAAAGACTGAAAGAGTTATTATTGAAGGAGTTATCGGAAAGGCTGATATTGGGATTTGGCAATCTGAACATCGTCGCGAAAAGCTACAAGAAACTTTTGAGTCATTAGATGACACACTCAAAGACAAAATACTTTTGTATTCTCACCACAATGATTTGCCATCTACTTGGTTTTCAGTCGTGGGCACAATGATGTCTTATTTAGATAATGGATATGAAACTTACAAAGGTTTTCTAGCAAATATTTTAGAGATGGATGAATCTTCTTTTATTTCTTTTATTAAAAATTTCTATACTCAAAAAGGCTTTACCGCTACTTCTCTACTTGAAGCTGACGATGGCGATATGACCTTTGGCATGATCACCTGTCAGGAGCTGTCTGGCACCGATAAGACGAGTTCAATGAAATTATTATTCGACGCTGACAATAAACTACAATGGGATAATATTAACGAAGATAATAGAAACTATTGTCTGCCATTGGGTATTTCTCAATCCAAAGCCCTCGATTTATCGAACTTTCCTGTTCTAAGACCCATCACCTATTTGATAGGAGAAGACGATGGGGCCACTGACTTAGCACAAGCAAAATATCATTATCAAAACGTTGCTAAAGGAATAAGCAATTTTTTAGTGTTAAAAAATGGTGGTCATTTACCAAACTTAGCCTCTCTAAAAGACAATCGACCTTGTCATGATGAAGACGACTGTAAAAATCTTCAACCACTAAAGGCTCAAGTTCAATTTTTTGAGCAGGTAGTGTTGAGTAAAAATCATATCGCTCAAAAAGATATTGAAATAATTAACACCATGATTCCTTTGCCATGGATGCTTTATGAATAAGATTGTTTATTTTATTTTGGTGTTTTTGTGCACTATGAACGCATCGTTAACAAACGCTGCCTGGATAAAATTACCTGAATCAAAAACCCCTTGGGCTTTTTGGGCTTTATTAGATCAGATGGGTGGTGCTGGATATAGTTATGCTGATAAAAGTATTTTTTTCTTATCACACTTTGAATATCAAAGAGAACGAGCAGATCAAATAACCATTATTGGTGAATACGACTTCCTGCAAGATTACTATCAAAAATTGAATCAAGCTGAGTTAAACAAATTATCTCCCATTGAAAAATTATCCCTTCTATCGGAGAGAAATTTAATTGAACTTGAATCACTTATTAAAGATGACATGCGCTTATTTGCTGATAGCTGGTGGGGAAATTGTGATGGAGTAGCGGCTGCATCTCTTCTTTACCCTGAGCCAAAAAAATCTCTCACTTTAAAAACCAAGAATGGAACAAAAATAACTTTATCTATTGCCGATCAAAAAACCATTTTGGCAACTTATGCAAAATACTCAAAATCTGAAACATTTCATTTTACTAACGAAGGCAATGATCAAAAAAATTTAAAAGTTTTCCAACCACATCTAATACTTGAGACTTTAGAAAAACAATTTAAAAACAACAACTCTGTCTTGATTGATATTTCCCACGGGCCTGAAAAATGGAACTCTGCTGTTTATGCATTCGAAAAAAACATATTCAAAAAAAATATCCTTAGCTCTCACCACCATCAAGAGTTTATCGAGTTAAAAATTAAAGTAGCCTTTGCAGGAACAAAAACCATTTTAAACAATCCAAACTTAATAAATAACCGATACGTCTTTAAGGATCATCCGCAATATAGCACTCAAATTTCTGTACATTATATAGTAGAAACGAAAGATGGAATTCAAACCAGCTCTTTTAATCCACATTACCCAGAGAATAAAATTGATTATCTTTCAATTGTTTATCCTGAACTAGAGCTCAAAGATGAATACTACAATGAATACAGACTTGATCCAGACTTTTTCAACACCCTATTAAAGGCTATGTCTTTTTAACGTCCATCCTCTTCATTTTCGTAGTCAATAATTTCATCTTGAGGTTGATCTTGGACGTACGGATTTTCACGGCCATCTTGAAGATTACTACCCATGTCTGAAGGTGTACTTTCTTCAAATGATTGATCGTCTGCTGGAAATCGTTCGGTCTCTAATTGTTGCGGTTCTTCTTTGGCTTCCACCGGTGGATTTTTTGCCACTTGGGGAGATGGACTTTGTAGCATTTCAGGAGGAACATCTAAAACAATATCTACTGAAATATCATCTTTATTTTTTATCTTTTTATCAGGACCAGCACTATAAATTTTTAATTTTGATTTTGTCGCAACTAATTCTAATTGAAAGGGTGTTCCCCAGATATCAAATGATAATTCCGAGTTTTCTGAACCCACAAAATCCCGAGCAAAAACTGAATATTGGTTATGATAATTATCATTAACAAAAGCAATAAATCGCTGAGGATTAAAAGATTCTTTTCCTATATCCCCTGCTTCTTCGACATAGAGCTTGGTTATGTTCGAAAGTTCATATTGAGTCAGAGCTACTTTTAACGTATCTAACAACGAACCAAACCTAGAACCACTTCCTAAAAATCCATGAAGAATTGTTAATACTGGCAAAAGTTTTATAATCCAAAGTAGCTTACTCATGCTGCCACTTCCATTCTGTACTTACCAACATTTTCCAGATACATCGCCAGTTCAATATTTTCAGACAAGATATTCCAAAATTTTTTATCATCAATACACAAGAACAAACTATCCTCTACGACTTTTACCGTTGCCGTTCTTGGTACGTTTGCCAGAAGGGCAACTTCACCAAAAAAGTCACCTTGTTTTAATTCCGCTACTTTTTGATTATGTTTTAAGATTTCAGTTCTACCTTTTATTAACAAAAAGAAGGTTTTGTCTTTTTCACCTTCTTCTACAACATTGTGTCCACCTGGAAATAATATTAATTCACCCGACTCTACAAAAAGATTCATAATCTCAGCAGGAAAATCTTTAAAAATATTTGCAGTTGAAACAAAATGAGAAAGCTCTACTTTATTTTTGAGCTTTTCATATTCTTCGCCCATATTTGCTAACAAATTCTTAAATACATTTGCTGGCATTTCTAAATAAGTAATATCTTCATTAGCAATAACATTAGCGCTTCTTTTTGTGTGATTAATAATTGCAAGCTCACCAATCACAGTGTCTTCATTTAAAGTCACAATATGTCTAATTCGCCCTGTACCTTCTCTGACTTTTACATCTACAGTACCTTGTATGATGAAATAGACATTTTGATCTTGCTCATCTTGCTGTATGAGATACGAATCTTTATTAGATTTTTTAACAACAGAGCCATCAAGTAAAAATCTCAATGCTTCATCACTCATATCTTTAAACAGCATATTCTTTTTTAATTTCTCAATCATTTCTTGTTGGTTAAAACCTATTGAAGAGACAACTTTGCTCTTAGATTTAAGCTTTGTAATAGAAACAAACATCGGAGAAAGCACATTTTTTATAAGCGTTGAAACTAAATCAACAAATAGATATCCCGCCATCATGAATAGAGCGATAGTGACGACTCCGGCAGAAAGCTGACTAAGGATGTTACCATTTAAGATTTCGGTAAACAAATTGGGAAAAGTTTTAATGAGTAAGTCAAAACTAAACAACATAAATCCCACGGCCCACGCAAAAGCCAAGGATGAATATATTGAATAACGAAGTTCATCAGAGGTTTTAGCTCCTGAATCTTTCCAAAGTCCAGATATCGTACAATTTTTAAGATAAGGTACTATATTCTTCAGTTGTTCTTCTGCGTAAAAATAGAAAAATAATTTTGTTAATTCACTTCTTCTGTAGGGATTAAGATCAATCAACGCCATTAAAGCACTTAAAACTAAAATATCATTTGAATATTTACTAAAGAATGGAATATGAAGAAAAATCAAACCAACGAGTGGATATAATAAAGCCGAAGCAATTCCATATGAAATAATAAAGCTCTTTTTTTGATGGGTATAAATTGAATTGTCGTTTATACCGAATGTAATCCCCAATGGATACAGTCTTAAAAAGGGACCATAGAATTTTCCTACAGCACTTAGTAATAACATTCCCTGAAAAAAGGATTTTGCTGTCATTAAAGCAGAACCTATTAAGAAAAATTTTACAAGAGCCCACTGATAGCCAGTTTCAGCTTTTAAAAAACTCGCAAGATCAAATTGAAAGAAACTGGAAACTTTTATTGAAAAAAAGATCACCAACATACTTACGATTGAAATGAATAGATAATCATGATGAAATGAAAATTGTATATTTTTCATTAACTGTTTATCTAATAATGGCCGATTAAAAAACGATGCATTTTGTTCGTGTGGACTTTTTTCATCCTTATTTTCATCTAAGTTAAAACTATTTTCCTCTAAAAGTTTAGCTTCATTGAGAAGTTTTAGACTCGTGAACATCTTATAAAAACTAAAGCCATTTTCACTCGAATAAAGTTCTGTCGCTATTTCCTTAATTGAAAAATGACCGTCTAAAAGTTGAATGAGGGCAATACTGCCTTTTGGAAGAACAACTTGTGTCCCGCTATTCTTACTTTCAACAACGACGTTATTTTCACCTTCATACAAGACGTGAGCTTTGATTTTTGGTCTGAAATTGTTTAATTTAATTTGATTTTTCATAGGTAACTTATCGACGATTAATCGGTATATGTTTAGCAACGGTTGTGAAATGTTGCGAACATTTGCCGTTGCCCGACTAAAGTAATCGGGCAATCGTCCATTTTTAAGACACTCTTCTTGAAGGAGCGATTAAAAGTAAGCTATAGGGATCCGTAACATGTTTCACTGAGACTAAATTCATCAAGGTTGTGACATTTTGGAACTGAAAAGCAATTCGTTCAAAAAAATCTTCAACATCATAAGCTTTAGGCTGAAATGAGTTTAGGCGTTTATAAGCGATCACTCCTACTTCTTGATAATACTTAGTATCGATTATTTTTTTATTAAGTGAATCTGAAAAATATCCACAAAGAAGTAAGGCTGTATCTGCAATATCACGAAGGATAATTTTTTGTTTTTCTTTTGGAAATTGCGCGCTTTCCATTAACTTTATACCTAATATTTTTTCACGAATCTTTCCATCCACATTTTCAAAATACTTATTCGCATCACCAAAGTGATCCATTACTAAAGAAGAATAAAAAACCAATTCGTTACTCAAAGGTTGAGTAGATTTTTTATTGAATTCCTGAAGCTGATCGTAAAAATAAGCCTGTAGACTTGATTCAAGAGTAAGTGATTCTTTAGAACTAGAAAGTTTCAAGTAGAGACCTCCATCGTCGAATGACACACTACTATTCTAGCCCGAAATTCCTGATTTTTTCCCTGAGGAATTTTTTTCCAAACGGTATTAGATTTGGTAAATTACTTCTAATCAATTTATCTATCGAGGACACTATGAGCAATATTCATGACTGGGAAAAACTTGTTGAAAAAGAATCTAAAGGGAAGAAACCCCAAGATTTCAACTGGATAACACCAGAGAATATTATTTTAAAACCCTTATACACTAAAACTGACACTGAGAAATTGCCTCACGCAGATACAATGCCTGGCATTGCTCCCTTTGTTCGTGGCCCAAAAGCAACAATGTATGCAGGTCGCCCGTGGACCATTCGCCAATATGCTGGTTTTTCGACCGCAGAAGAATCAAATGCTTTTTACAAAAAAGCATTGGCCGCAGGAGGGCAAGGTGTTTCAGTTGCCTTCGATTTAGCGACCCATCGTGGATACGATTCAGATCATCCACGCGTACTTGGTGATGTTGGTAAAGCTGGAGTCGCTATCGATTCCGTAGAGGACATGAAAATTTTGTTTAATGAAATTCCTCTCGATAAAGTTTCCGTTTCAATGACTATGAACGGAGCGGTTCTTCCCATTTTGGCCAACTACATCGTTGCAGCTGAAGAGCAAGGTGTGAGCGCTGATAAACTTTCCGGTACCATTCAAAATGATATTCTAAAAGAGTTCATGGTGAGAAATACTTATATCTATCCACCAACTCCTTCGATGAGAATTATTGCTGATATTTTTGCTTACACTTCAAAACATATGCCTAAATTTAATTCTATTTCAATTTCTGGCTACCATATGCAGGAAGCAGGTGCAGATGCTGTCTTAGAACTCGCCTACACTTTAGCTGATGGCAAAGAGTACATCGACACTGCATTAAAATCAGGACTTCACATTGACGACTTTGCCCCAAGACTCTCTTTCTTTTTTGGTATTGGCATGAATTTCTATATGGAAATAGCAAAGCTTCGTGCTGCAAGACTTTTATGGGATCGAATCGTTTCCAAATATGAACCTAAAAAAATGGATTCGAGAATTCTTAGAACCCATTGCCAAACATCAGGCTGGTCGCTTACTGAACAAGATCCTTACAATAATATTATTCGTACTACAGTAGAAGCAATGGCCGCGGTATTTGGTGGAACTCAATCTCTTCACACAAATTCTTTTGATGAAGCGATTGCCTTACCAACCGAGTTTTCTGCACGAATTGCAAGAAATACTCAAATCATTTTGCAAGAAGAAACGATGATGACTCAAGTTGTGGACCCATGGGGAGGTTCATACATGATGGAATCTCTTACTCAAGAAATGGCCGATAAAGCTTGGGCGATCATTGAAGAAGTGGATCGTTTAGGTGGAATGGCCAAATACATCGAAACAGGTCTCCCTAAACTTAATATTGAAAAATCTGCAGCACTAAAACAAGCTCGTATTGACCGCGGTGAAGATGTTATTGTTGGTGTGAATAAATACAAACTCAAAACAGAAGAACCAGTTGAAATTCTCGAAGTTGATAACAACAAAGTTCTCCATGCCCAATTAGAAAGACTTAAAAACTTAAAAGCTTCTCGCGATGAAAAGAAAGTTAAGAGCTACAGTGGGTGAAATTTCTTCTGCTCTGGAAAAGCACTGGGGGCGTTATGTTGCTCAATCCATGACGGTATCTGGAGTCTATGGACAATCTTATCAACAAGATGAAAAATGGAAGAATATGAAAGAAAGAATCGAAAACTTCATTAAAGTTCATGGTCGTCGTCCTCGTATACTTATCGCAAAGATGGGACAAGACGGACATGATCGCGGAGCCAAAGTTGTGGCCACTGGACTTGCCGACTTAGGTTTCGACGTAGATCTTTCACCTCTATTCTCAACACCAAAAGAAGTGGCTAAACAAGCTGTAGAAAATGATGTGCATTTTGTGGCTGCCTCATCACTTGCGGCTGGACATAAAACTTTAGTTCCGGAGCTGATTAATGAATTAAAAGCTCTCGGAGCTGACGATATTCATGTTATTGTTGGTGGAGTTGTTCCTAAACAAGATTATGATTTTCTCTTCGCCCAAGGTGTTGCAAAAGTATTCGGTCCAGGCTCTAGTATTCCTGAAACCGCTGACGAAATGCTAAAATTAATCGAAAAAAATTAGGATCGGCCATGGCGAATCATTCTATCGACATTCAAAAATTAATTTCTGGAGATAGAAGAACTCTCGCCAAAGCTATCACTCTCGTTGAAAGTGTTAACGATCTCGATAGAAAGTTTGCCCAAGAATTATTACAAAAAGCCCTACCTCACTCTGGAAAAAGTATTCGCGTCGGAATTACGGGAGTACCAGGTGTGGGCAAATCAACTTTTATCGAAAGCTTTGGTCAATTTCTAATCAACCAAGGGCATAAAGTTGCGGTCCTCGCTGTCGATCCTTCTTCGCCAATTAGTGGTGGATCCATCATGGGTGATAAAACACGCATGGAAAAATTAGCGGGTTTAGATAATGCTTTCATTAGACCATCACCTTCATCAGGTGCACTCGGCGGAGTGGCGCTTAAGACTAGAGAAACTATGCATCTGTGTGAAACTGCTGGCTTTGATTGGATCTTAGTTGAAACTGTTGGAGTTGGACAAAGCGAATATGAAGTAGCAAGCATGGTTGATTTTTTTATGGTCTTGATGCTCCCGAATGCTGGTGATGAGTTACAAGGAATTAAAAAAGGTATTTTAGAATTGGCAGATGCCATTGTTGTCAATAAAGCAGAAGATGAAAATTCGACACAAGCACTTAGGGCCGTCACTCAATACCATTCGGCACTACACTTATTGAATCACCATGGATTTTGGACTCCAGAAGTACACAAAATTTCAGCGATTAAAAACCTTGGAATTGATGACATCTATGAGATGCTTAATCGTTATCTTTCTGAATCAAAAAAAATAAAATTCTTTGATCAAAAACGCCACCAACAATCAAAAGAGTGGATGAATAAACTCACTCAAGAATTACTAGAAATAAAATTATTCTCAAGCCAGGATTCTAAAAAACTCAAGAAAGAACTCGAAGAGAAAGTTCTAAAAGGTGAAGTCACGGCTTATCAAGCGGCAGAAAATTTCATCAATCAGATACTACCTTAATTGGTCATTTTCCCATTGGCGATTAATCAACTTCCATTCAGACCATAACAAAAAAGCCAAGACGGTTGTGGCAATAACAATTAACAACAGCGCATTTTTAAAATCATTCATTTTATAAATTTGAATCGCTAAAATGATTAAGGGAAAAATAATTAATTGTGTGAAACGTTTTACAAAAAAAAGAAAAATAGTTCTAAGTTCTTCAAATGTAGTGAACTCTCTACAAGCTATGGCCATTTTTCTTGATAATATTGAAAAATAAAACATTCCCATCATTAATAATATCGTCACCAATGCTAAAATTGGCTGATTTAAAATAAATCTAAGTCTGTAACCAGTAATCATAAAAAACAAAAAAATACCGCTTAAAAAATTAATCCCCATGACCGCAAAAAAACCCTTAATCATGGATGATTTTTTTTCAGAAAATGTTTTTGGCATTAGAAATGATTTTAAATCCATATTTACCTAATTTAAGTTAGTCTTTATAGATCTTAGCTCACCTTTCTCTGCTTTTCCAATTGTGATTATCTAGAATTACTAATAAAATTTTTAAATGATTTCAGTTAGAATATAATAATACTGTTCATGGAGACGATATGAAAACACTTTGGGCCTTAGAGCCATTTCACCAAGACACCGCAAGAACTCAAATGATGTACTCGCTAATTAAGCAGTTCAGTCCCAATGACAAAGAAATTGACATTGGTTTTATAGCAACAAGAGATATCCAATCATTGAACCTAGCCTTTGATATTCCAGCACAGGAACGTTATAGCCTATACCCAACTAGGATTATTGCTAAAAATTTACTTAAAGCAAAAATTCCAGTCCATCAGCAAAACATTATAGTTCGTGACGTTGATACAATCTCCACAACTACTGCGGTTAACTCCTTCTTAGACATTGCCAAAAAACAAAAATCTGACTTACTTGCTATTTTTACCCAAGATAAAAAAGGATTTGTAAAATTTACGCTTGGAAGTTTTGCTGAAACAGCCATGGAATTAAGTAGTAAAAATCTACTCGTAGTAAGCCCGAATGTTAAGCCAGTAAAGAAAATTACAATTATTTTTTATGCTAGTGATTTCCAAGAAAAGAATAAAGAAGATGTTTTAGCAATGCTAGACTTGAGTGTGCAATTAAAATCTAAAATCATCATCTATCACCAATCACAAGAAATTGCCCTTCTCAAAAAAGATAAGAAAAATGGAGATTTAATTAAGAAGAAAAAAACGTTAGAGGATTTTAGTGATTGGATTCAAAATCAAGCACGATTAAAAAACGCCAAGGTAAAAATCGTTATTGAAGGTGGTTTTCTTTCAATTAGTGAATCTATACTTAAAGCTTCAAAAAAAGAAAAAGCACAACTTTTGGCCGTTACTTCTAAAAAGAAAGGCCTAAAAGTTTTCTTCACTGGCTCAACAACTCGTCAGGTAGTTCGCGCCAGTGAAGTTCCGGTTCTCGTTTTAAAAAATTAATGTAAATAAGGTAAATATCCAGCACCAATCACACCTGCATGATTTCCAGTTTTTGCAGGTGTGATTTTAGTTCGAAAGTTTGGGTTAAAGTTTGTGATTAATTCGGTATAATTAGATTTTAAATTTTCTAGATACAAATCTTTGATTTTTATTAAACCTCCTGAAAGAAAAATTCCATCAAGATGAAAACCTATCGAGAGATCATAACAAAGAATGGCCAATGCAAACGCCATATCATCAAATAGCACCTGATATTCTTTTTTACCTGAGCGATAAGCAAGTACTAATTCTTCCACTGATTCGCCAGCAAAACCTAATTCCTTGGCCTTTCTCAATAATCCTGTACCTGATGCAATACCTTCAACTGTATATTTTTTTAAATCCTGTGGATTTTTCATAACGGCCCTCATGTCAGCAATCAGATGCCCAAACTCTGACCCCATCCCCTTGGAGTGACATGGTTTACCATTAAAAATAACACCTGTTCCAATACCTGTTCCGACAGTTACTACTGCATAAGTCTGCATGTTTTTTGCTCCGCCAATCCAGCCTTCGGCCAGGGCAGCTGCGATCGCATCATTTTGAAAAACGACATTAGTTTTAATTTTTTGTTTGAACAATTCCTCTTTCAAGGAATCTCTAATCGCTACTTTTTTCCATCCGGGAAAATTAATAGGATTAATAAGCAATCCTTTCTCAGTATCAAGTGGTCCAGCACTCGCCAATCCAACACCTTTAAAATACTTTCCTTCTGTTTCTTTTGGATAACGCTTTTTAAAATCGTGACAGATATCTGACATAAGATTTAAAACTCTTTTTTGAGTTTTAAGAGGGGAACCCTCCTTACTCATTTCAACTGGAATTTTGATGAAATCAATAATATTACCATCGTCATCTAATAGAGCTGATGCAAGCTTAGTTCCACCTAGATCTAATCCAATTGTAAAAGATTTCTTTTTCATTTATCTTCCTTAATATTTTTCACTGTAGAACGATTGCCGATTTCGGACTAACTTCAATTTGAGCAAAGCCAAATTCATTAACTTGAAATTTTTGACATTTTTTTGATAAAGCAAACTCAGAATATAAGTTACAATAACTTCCTTTCTTTAGTCCGGTTTGCACATGTTTCTTCATAGGTTTTAAGCTATTATTAATGGCCACAAATCCCGATGAACCTCTAGAGAAATGTAATTGATCTGAACCATTAGTCCACCAATTGCTTACATAGAATTCACTATTTGAGTTGTTCCTAAATTTCACCATATTATTCACATAATATCTTTTGTGTTCACACAACCAAGGAAATTTACAGGCTGAATTTTTTTCTAACACAGGAAGTGTAAACAAATCTCTTCCAACAGGCGGACCTTCATCGTAGTGGTTAAACTTATATGATGAATACAATTGAGGGTACCCAAATGGATATGTAAGCATAAAAACTTGCGCTAAATCAAATTCAACTTGATCAAACTGAGCACTTAAGAGCATTGAGCGATCTGAACTTCGTTGTAAATCATGGTTATCAATTAAAACGACACTATCCATACTGTCTGGCATATATTTTGTGATTTCTAAGATAAAATCAAACCTATTATTTTTAAAAATCTGTCCAATCATATAGGGATAGGCATAAGCTGTAACATCGCCCACTTTTGTATAATCACTAACATTGATTGGATCACCACCACTAGTAATCAGCTCTTGCAGAATATAAACGGGCTTTTTTAACTTCTTTACAATGGCAGTAATGTCTTTTGCCGGAATATGTTTTACCGCATCTACTCGAAATCCATTGGCACCAAGATCAATCAGGTGATTCAAATATTTTGCTAATTGATTTCTCACTTTTTCCGACTCTGTTTTTAAATCAGCAAGATTTACTAATTCACAA
>JAKLJM010000008.1:21442-23326 GCA_023151145.1 Bacteriovoracaceae bacterium
TCCGTTTCTTCCACAGTGATGGAAATCATTGTATTCAAAAATTTGTGGGTATTCGTAATGAGAAAAAGTCGTCCCGTTAAATCCGACTCCTTCCCCCATTCCGGCCATATGATTAATCACAACATCAACATAAACATCTACACCAGCGCCATTGCAACGTTTAATCATGTTTTTAAATTGTGCTTCATTACCAGAGCGAGAAATAATATCATAACTAATGACTTGGTATCTTTCCCACCATGGACTGTTTGCCCAAGTCAAATGCTCTTGCGGTGGGGAAACTTGTACCGCTGCGTATCCATTAGGTCCTAAATTTTCTTCACACTCTCGGGCCACATCTTCCCAAGGCCATTCAAATAGTTGAACGAATACCGTTTTAGCGGTGTTTGCTTGAACACTATAAACGGCAATTAAATAACAAAATAGGACAAAGATAGTTTTCAATTTCATACCTGTTTTCAAATAATAAAATTCATCTATTCTATGAGATTTCCGAGCTTATCAAAGAGCATTATTTTTGTCTGGTCTATGGTAAAAAAGATGTTCTCTTGAAACTTTGGAAGTTCTTGATTTTCCGTATAAAATCTCAAAATATTTTCACCGACTTGGGCATGAACCAGTGTCTGAGGACCTAAATTCTCTAAAAAGATAACCGTTCCCTTATAGTCATCACTAGTCGGACTCTTCGAGAGACCAAATCCCTCAGGCCTAATTCCGACACTGAATTCTCCAGTCAATGTTAAAAACTTAGTATGCTTTATATCGAGACTAGAGCATTGAGATTTAAAAATACCATTTTCAATCTTCCCATGAAGTAAATTAATCTCAGGTGTTCCAATAAAGTTTGCGACAAAAGTATTTTTTGGTTTTTCATAAATTGTTTTTGGGCTATCTACTTGTTCAATTTTCCCTTTATTTAATACTACAATTCGATCCCCCATAGTCATTGCTTCGGTTTGATCGTGAGTAACGTAAACAATTGTTGATTTAAAATGTTGATGAATCTTTTTAATTTCAATTCTCATCTGATTTCTTAAATGTGCATCTAAATTTGAAAGTGGTTCATCAAATAATATAATGGGAGCTCGACGAACCAAGGCTCTTCCTAACGACACTCTTTGTCTTTGACCACCCGATAATTCTTTAGGTTTTCTACTTAGAAGTGTTGTAATTTTTAAAAGTTCTGCAACTTCTTCGACACGCTTTTTAATTTCAACTTCAGATAGTTTTTGAATTTTAAGCGAAAAAGCCATATTTTCAAAAACACTCATATGCGGATAAAGAGCATAACTTTGAAAAACCATTGCAATATCTCGATTTTGGGGCTCAACCTTTGTTTGATCTTTATCATTGATATAAATTTCTCCGGAGGAAGATTTCTCTAACCCAGAAATTATTCTAAGTAAGGTCGATTTTCCGCAGCCAGATGGTCCAACGAGTACAACGAATTCACCTTTCTCTATTTTTAAATCAATCCCGTTAAGTATATTAGTTTCACCGAAAGATTTTTTTATATTTTTTAACTCTAAAGCAATCATTTAAATTCCCATTACCCTTTAACTGAACCGACAGTTAAACCAGACACTAAATATTTTGAAATCATGATAAATAAAACCACAACTGGAATGCTCACCACCAATGCACCTGCTGCATACAATCCCCACTGTGTCGCTAAACTAGCTTGAAAAGACTTTAAGCCAAGGGGAAGAGTATAGAGATCTGGGTCTTGAAGTGTAATAGCTGCCACCAGATATTCGCTCCAACTTGCCATAAAACTAAACAACCCAGTGATCACCATCGCAGGAGTACTCATTGGCAAAATGATTTTATAAAAAGCTTGAAAAGAACTGCACCCATCTAATTTAGCTGCGTCTTCTAATTCTT
>JAKLJM010000009.1 GCA_023151145.1 Bacteriovoracaceae bacterium
GATCTACAAAAATAGTTATTGTTGTTGATGGGGTACCTCGTCGCGAAATTAAACGTTTAATTGAGGCCTATCCTAATGTCTTTTCTTACATCAGTTTTCCCTTACAAAAAAGTGACGTTCAGGATGTCGTTCTAGAATTGAAATCTTTTTTAGAATCACATAAAAAATCTAAAACGAACGAAGGCATTAAGGCCAGTAAGTTTGATTTAGAATTTTCCATTTTAGCGGGTGAGGATGGTCATGAAAATGAAGCGATTTCAACTCCGGCGGAGTCTATGGATGAATTAAACTCTGCAGATAGAAAAGCACTCTCAAAAAAACTCGGAATATTTAATTTTTTTGATGAAAAAGAATTTGATCAAAAATCTGAACTCAATCAAAGAATTCAGTATAAATTTAATCATGTCTATGGACCACCGGATTCCAGAACGAGAAGCAATTTATTTTTCAGTAAAGCGCTCCAAAAAGCGGGTTCATCACTTGAATTACCGACAGAAGATTTAGACGATTTAGACAATATAAAAGAAGTTTTCACTTCACAGGACGACGATATGGCCACCAAAAATAAAAAAGGCTTAGAGTTTAATTTGCCTAAACTTGAATTTGATGACACACCGGAGTCACCAAAAGAAGAAGTAAGTCAAAAAGCAAATTTAGATTTTGATTTAGAGTTTGGTAGCGATGAAGAGGGAAGTTCTGCAGAAGATCTCGATATTGAATCTAAACTTAATGAATCTAAAATTGACCAACAAGAGAATCAAGATCTCGGGATTGATTTTAGTAATGATTTAGATTTAGAAATTGAAAAAGCACAAAGCAATCCAGATGCTACAAGTAAAACCATAGTTTTTGATCGCTCGAGCTTAAACGCCGTAAAAACCCCGCTTTCTTCCGATGGTAAAGCAAGTGGGCTCAATTTTGATTCATTAGATGACGACAACGATGAAGACCTTTTTGGTTTGCAACAAAATCATTCCAATGAAAATAGTTCTAACAATTTAGAAGTTCCAGAAAATGGGTTAGACCTATCTGGTATTGATAATAGCCAAGTCGGATTTTCTATAGAATCTAAACTTGCGCCGACGGAATTATCACCATCTACTTTAGATCAAGACAGCCCAGGTCTTAGTTTGTCAGATGATAATGATGATGCTTTTGAATTAGAATTAGGAACTAGTGCTGCAAAAAAATCTAAAACTGAAGTTATTGTAGAGACTACTGGCTCTCTTGATCAAGAGACAAAAGATTTAGCCGATAGTTTAGAATTTAAAACTGATTCTGGGTCAATTGGTAGTAACTCTACCGCTGATTATATGTCGACAGCAGAAGCTCGCGCCAACATAGAATCCACGATTAATGATATAGTGAGACCACAATTTGGGGACAAGACAGAAGAAATTGATCTAGGACTTAATCTTTCAGGGGATGAAGCGACGGTCTTGGCCGATGCCGATTTATTTAAAAACGATGCTGATGATTTTTCGAGAGAATTTAAATATAAACAAAAAGATCATAGTTTATCTTTTACCGCGAAAAAAGATACAGAAAAAAATATACAAGATATTTCGTTTGGAAATGGGTTAAATCTAGAAAGAAGTGAAATCACAGAACCATCTTTGTCTGGCTATGATATCTCTTCATCAAATATCGAAACGGCAAGTCTTCTAGCGGAGGCACCTCAGCCAAAACCAAATGAAGCCCTTATTTTTAAGAATCTAGACCGCGAAGAAGACAGATCTTATGAATCGAGAACTACTAAAAATACAAATACAGATCAATTGATTCAAGAACACAGAAGAACTGAAAAACCAGAATATGTTGGCAGCAACTATATGGATGAAGATTTTGTCAGAGCTCAAGCCACGATTAGGCAATTAAGAGAAGAGCGGGATGAGCTTTTACTAGAAATTAAGCAACTAAAACGGGAAACCAAAGAGCTTGAGCAAGAAAATTTAAGTTTAAGAGCAGAAAACGACGAATTAAGAATAGAGCAATCTATTTCAAGAAAACGTCAATTGGCCGAATTGGAAGATTTAAAATATCATTTGCAGCTCGCTGATGAAAAAAGATTAACTGCTGAAGAGAAGTTAAGACATAGTGAGAAAAATAGAGAAAAATTAGAGCAAAATTTAAGATTAGATTTCTCTCAAGTTAGACAAAGAGAAAAGGAATTAGAAAATCAATTAGAACTTTTATCGATTGATCATGATACACAGATCCAAACAAGAGATTCTAAGATTTTAGAGTTAAGAAGAAAAATTGAATCTCTTGAGTTTAATATGGAAAATGCTTCAATTAGAGAACAAAAAACTAATGAAGATAAAAAGAAACTTGAAGATAAACTTGTAAAAATTATGAAGACTCTACGTCATTCCATCGAAAATATTGATGATGAGAGATATAGTGCAAATAATGACGGTGAAAACGATTAGTTTTCAACCAGGATAGTTAAATGAAAAACCATAAAAATGATATTTTAAATGTTGAAGCCATTAAGACTCTATTGTCTTTTATAAAGATTGAACAAGAGCGCCATTTTTTTGAAGAGGTGGTTCATTTTTTAACGGTGAAATATAACTGGAAAGATTTTTGTTTTGTTTCAACCAGCACAATGGAAGAAGATCGTGTTGAAAAAATGCGTGTTTTGGCCGGGAAACAATTTTCAACTGAGGATTTTTGGAAAAAAATAAAAAATGAAAAAAGAGAAAATTGTTTTCATTTTTTAGGTAATAGAAAAAATCAATATTATTTTATTGTCTGTTGTGATCAAAAAAATCAACTAGAGGACGTTGCACTTCTAGTATCGGTCGTTCATACATTTTTTGAAAATTTGGCGAAAATTGAAGATTTAAAAAAGAGTCATGACTTGATCTATATTGATGATGTGACAGGCTTGTATAATCAACGAAAATTAAATCTTGATTTGATTTATTATGTCGATCATTTTCAAAAACATAAACATGCTTTTTGTGTACTCTTTATCGATGTAGATTTCTTCAAAAAAATTAATGATAGCCACGGCCATTTAGTGGGAACTAGAATCTTAGAGATGATGGCGAAAGAAATTAAACTTTTACTTCGAGACGCAGATCTTCTTTATCGTTATGGGGGAGATGAATTCGTCGTACTCTTACCAGATACTCAATTAGATGGTGGAAGAATCGTTGGGCAGCGTATTCTTGAAAGAATTCGTGATCATTTTTTTGAGGTATCAACACCTCAAAAACATCTCTCGCTAAATATGACATTATCCATTGGGGTCGCAGAGTGTCCAACTGATGCCAATAATGTGGAAGACTTATTGTCTTTTGCAGATCGAATGATGTATGGAGCTAAATCATCAGGTCGAGGAACGGTTTTCTTCGCCCACGATCAATTATCAAAACATCCTAAAAAAATATCTTAAAGTTTATAGTTTTTAGCTAAGAGGCGTATTATGTTGGTCTTAATTTTGAGTGATTTACATTTAGGTAAAGGTAAATTTCTCAAAAACGGGCAGCTTAATATTTTAGAAGATTTTTTTGAAGACGATAAATTTTTTGATTTCTGTGAATATTATTCAAAAGGAGAATGGGCAGATGCGCCAGTTCATCTCATTCTCAATGGTGATATTTTAAATTTGATTCAAGTTGATATCGACGGTGTTTTTACTCATATCATTGACGATGAAGTGACTGTTCGGGCCATTGATTCAATCGTAAAAGGTCATGCAAAATTTTTTGAAGCTCTTAGAAAATTTTTAAAATCTCCTAATAAAGAAATTACCTATATTATCGGGAATCACGATGCGGGAATGGCCTTTAAAAAAGCTCAAACCGCTCTTAGAACTTATGTCGGTGAGGAATTGCAATTTGCCTTTGAAGTTAATTTATGTGGAGTTCATGTCGAGCATGGTCATCGCTTTGAAGTGATCAATACAGTACCATCGAATTCATATTTCATGGAAGGTCCTAATGGACGATTGATTCTTAATTTACCGTGGGGGAGTTTGTTTTGTATTTCTCTTCTCCCTATTCTGAAAAAAGATCGACCGAGCATTGATAAAGTGCGCCCCTTAAGCTCTTATATTAAGTGGTGTTTTCTCTATGATTTCTCTTATTTTGTTAAACTCGTTAAAAAAGTTGTGAGTTATCTCATTGAAACGAATTTTGATGAGTATGTAAGACAGAATAGAAACTTTAAAACTACAATTCATGTTCTAAAACAAATTACGATTTATCCACTCTATTGGAAAAAAGCGAAACAAATTTTAAAACGTCACAAAGAAATTCATACTGTGGTTATGGGGCATACCCACGTGTCTGAATGGGCTAGATTTCCTGAAAATCGTTATTATTTTAATACCGGTACTTGGAACACTATCCCTAGTGTGGACGCAGGTCAATTCGAACAATCGCAAAAAATGAGTTATGTTTATTTAAAGCTAGACCCCGAAAAACATTTGCTATTGGCCGGGTCTGTGAATATTTGGCATGGTCAATGGAAGCCATATCGAGAAGAAGTTTCAGCAGTCTAAACTTCAAATAACAGCCCCACAAGTGTGGGGCTAGATTTAAGAAGTAATTTACTTTTTAGCTCTCTTAGCTTTTTTAACTAATGTTTTTTTCGAAGGTGCAGCTACTTTTTTGGTCGCTTTCTTCTTCGCACCCTTTTTCCCTTTTGTCGCTTTTTTGGTTTTTAAAATACCTTCAAGCTTTTTTTGTAATTTTGAAAATTCTTTTTTCTGAGATACTACAAAACTTTTTGCTTTTTTTATTTCTTCTTTAATAATTTTATCAACCATAATTTCAATTTGAGCTTTTTCTTCTTGAAATTTTTTCATCACATCAGGGATGTTACTTTCAATTAATTTTTTAAAATCTTTTTCTGCGTTTTTGATAAGTTTTTCAACTCGTTTTTGTGCATCTCCAAGATTTGTTTTTAATTTTAAGCCATTTAGTTCTTTTTTAATGTTTGCGAACGATTTAATACTCATAGATTTCCTCCATTTAAAATGTGAACGTTTTTTTTAAGATAGGGTTGCGGTATCCGAAGCCAAAACTTTTATGTTTAATTTTAACGATAGGACAAAATTGTTTTCTTTTGTATTCCGATCTTTGCCATAATGAATGTATTTTTTGAATATCTTTTTCTTTAAAACCTAGCTTTTTTAAATCTTCTGGAGACGTTTGATAGCTAAGTAAATGTTCTAATAGGGCATCGAGCTCAGGATAGGGTAGGAGTGAATCTTCATCTTTTTGATCTTCTCTAAGTTCCGCGCTAGGAGGCCTTGCAATGATGTCTGCGGGAATAATTCCAGGATATTTTTTATTGATAAATTTGGCCAATTCAAAAACTTCAGTTTTATACAGGTCACCTAAAATTGACAATGCCCCAACGGAATCACCATAAAGTGTAGAGTATCCTACGGCCAGTTCTGATTTGTTAGAAGTATTTATGACCATGGCACCAGTGTCGTTGGAGCGAGCATAGATAAGTGCTCCTCGTAAACGACTTTGAATATTCTCATCGGCCAAACCTTTTAATTCATTTTGGAAGGTATCACGGTAATTATTTCGTATGGTAGAATGAATGAATTTAATGGGAAAGGTTGTGAGCTTGATGCCTAAATTGCGGCATAAATCTAGGGAGAGGTCATAACTTAAGCTACTAGAAAAAAATCCCGGCATAAAAACGGCTTCCAGTTGCTGATTTTTTGTGAGAGCTAATTTAGCTATAGTTAAAACCAGGGCAGAATCCATTCCCCCTGAAAGAGCGACTAGAAATTTTTGCATATTTGTTTTTTGAGCATATTCTTGCAGTGAAAATATAAGAGCATTCAAAATTTCTAGGCATTCTGTATCAGTCAAAGGTCGCAAACGTTTTTTGTCTTCCGTTAATCTTTGATAAAAAATAGTAGACCATGAACTTGTTGGTTGTTCAGGGTATGCTATTCCATTGCTTTGAAATTTTGGCAGGATCGTATTGAGAAAATCTTTTTTAAATAGATCTGCTTTTAACACCAAGCTCTTGCCATCTGTTAAAAAAGATTGTCCATCAAAAAGAATTTCATCTTCAAAGCCTACGCGATTTACATAGGCAACGGGGCATTTTAATAATTCCGCGACTTCATTTGCTCTTTTTAAACGTTCATCAAATTTTTGTAGATGATAAGGTGAAGCTGAAAGATTGATACATAAATCGAGGGGAGCCAGCTTTTGAAGCTCGCGTACAGGATCATGAGCATGCAGGTGAGAAAACCACATATCTTCACAAATTAAAAGGCCAATTTTTTTGCCTTGAAATTCTAGAATACTAGTTTCTTTTCCGGCCGAAAAATATTTCTTTTCTTCATAGAGGTCATAAGTTGGTAGAAGTTGTTTTACCGCCACTACTTTTAATTTTTCACCTGGTTTTAAACTGTACATGACGTTTTCTATTTTGAGTAACTGACCTTGATCACTGAAGTGATAGTTTAAGCCACCTAAAAGTGCCAATTGTTCTTTATTCGATTTCGGTCTTCTTTCTGACCAAAGATTGATATCTTCTAAGAGCTGCATATACTCTTGTATAAAGCTTTTTTGTAGCGGCAAGTCTTGTAATGGGTAGCCTGTCAAGAATAATTCTGGAAAAAGGTTTAAGCCTTCTGAGTTAGGTCTTTGCAAAATTTCAGTCAAATCTTGAAAAATCGCCTCAAAATCACCTATTTCGTGGTGTGTTTGATTAAGATTTAGTTGCATGGATAAGTCCTTAGGGTTATTAATTCCGTAGGCTTTATTATACCCAAAATTATACGATTGGCATCACTTGTTTTCGATTGGTAAGAATCGTCTTGTGCTCTCAGTCTTGGAGTTATCGTGTTAGGTTTTTCTCTGGTTGTCCTGGCCAGCTTTATGTGGGCAATCGATACATTGATTCGTTATCCCTTATTAGGAAGTGGGGTGACTCCTGATCAACTGGTCTTTGGCGAACATTTATTTTTAGTTCTTTTTTTTCTCCCCTTATTTTTAAAGCGCAAAGAAACATTTTTAGAGTTTAAAATTTCGCATTTCGTTGGCTTTCTTGTCATCGGGGTTTTTGGTTCGGCCATTGCCACTTTGGCTTTTACAGAAGCGTTTCGAGTAATTAATCCCAGTTTAGTTATTATCATGCAAAAACTTCAGCCCTTTGTAGCGGTGTTTTTTGCTCGGTTTATTTTGGGTGAACGTCCCAAAAAAGAGTTTTGGCCTTTGATGGTTTTGACAATTATTGGAGTCTTTTTAGTAAGTGCTCCAGAAATGTGGTCGGGTTTGAAATCGTTAAATTGGGATATTGATCTCATTCGTCAAAGTTTTAAAAAAGAAAGTGCAATTGGTCTTTTATTGACCATGATTGCTGTTGTTTCATGGGGAGCTTCAACAGTTTTTGGAAAAAAGCTATCTCAATCTAGTTATTCACCTAACGCCATCATGGCCGGCAGATTCTTATTTGGATTTGTTTTTCTTAGTTTTTATCTCTGGGCCAACCAAAGTTATCAACATTTTACCTACAATCCTATGGTTTGGAGTAAAATTTTAGCGATGGTGACAATTTCAGGTCTTTTGGGGATGTATTTGTACTACCGAGGCCTAAAATTAATTTCGGCCAGAGCAGCTGCAGTTGCAGAATTGTTTTTTCCACTAGCATCTGTGTGTATAAATTGGGTATTATTAAATAAACCACTTGAACCAATTCAAATCCTAGGGGCCATTTTAATGTTGGCTTCAGCTACAATTGTTCAATGGAAAAATTATTAGAGAAAGGTAAAAGACATGACATCAAAAAAAATCCTATTGCCCGAAACTTTAGAGGGTAAAACTTTATTTGTTGCAGGAGCAGGTGGTTTTGTTCCATCTACGCTATGTGAATTTTATTTAAATAAAGGGGCGAAAGTTATTGGGGTAGATAATTTTATTACAGGCTCACGCTCTAATATTGATTTATTATCGGCCTATAAAAATTTTGAATTCTATGAAATGAATGTCTTTGAAAAGTTGCCAAATTTGAAAGATGAAAAAATAGATTATGTCCTTTCACTAGCTTCTCCTGCATCACCAATCGATTTTGCTAAAATTCCCTTAGAGATTATGCGAGTGAACTCAGAAGGTACTTTAAAATTATTGGAGCTTGCTAAAGAAAAAAAGGCGAGATTTTTAGAAGCTTCGACTTCTGAAGTTTACGGAGATCCTGAAATTCATCCCCAGAGAGAAGATTATGTCGGTCATGTTAATCCGATTGGTCCTCGTAGTTGTTATGATGAATCAAAACGATTTGCAGAAGCTATGACAATGAGTTTTCATCATCGTTATAATGTCGATACACGCATCGTTCGAATTTTTAATACATATGGGCCAAGAATGCGTCCAAATGATGGGCGTGTTATTCCGAATTTTATTAATCAAGCTTTAAAAAATGAAGATATCACTGTTTACGGTGATGGGTTACAAACCCGTTCTTATTGTTATGTAACTGATCTAGTGGAAGCGATTCACCGTGTTTTAATGAGTGAAGATCCGACTCCTTTTAATTGTGGCAACCCTGATGAGTACACAATTAAAGAAACGGCAGAAATCATCATTAAGGTTTTAGGAAGTAAGTCAAAGATTGTTTATTTACCACTTCCAAAAGATGATCCAAAGAGACGTCGACCAGATATAACTAAATTACAATCAGTTTCTGATTTTAAACCGAGTGTCGCTTTTGAAGACGGTATTAGAACAACTGCAGAGTATTTTAAAAGTCTTATTTCGGAGTAATTCATGAACGTAGCGATTAGTTGTGATAGTTTGTTGGAAAGAAACCATGCCAATGAAATCGTGGAAATGATTTGTGAAGCATTTCCTGACTCCATGATCTATTGTCTTGTCCATAGAGAGAAGGCCATTCTTGGTACTATTGAACAAAGACGAATCGTCTCAACTGGTTTAAGTCGCAAGGTCGTTACGGAAAATGATCTTTATCGTTATCTGCCAATGCTGCCTTCTTTGGTTCAACAAATGGCACCTTCTTGCCAGCACAATCTTTTAATAAATATTTCAAGAGGATTTTCTCACGGCTTTAAAAAATGCGATAAAACAAAACAAATTACATATTTATATGAATTAAGTTTTCAAAAACATTTTGATAAATGGTGGAAAAAACTTTTTCGCGCTTTTATCACTAATAAATTTATCAATGCTTTAAAACAAGTAGATCTATTATTGGTTTCTAACGAAACATTACAAAAAGACTTAGAAAAACTTGGCATCAAGTCTACGGTGTTAGTTCCACCATTTCGATTAAGTGACTATGCTTTATTTCCAAAATCAATGTTTAAGCATGATTTTTATACTGTCGATACTCGAGGGTTAACTCTCGCGGAAGTTGATCAGTTAAAAGAATTTTTTATCAACCGTCAGGTTCGTTTTCAATTTGTAGGCCCTGATTTACATTTAGAAACGCTTAAAAAAGATGGCCCTGAAA
This sequence comes from Bacteriovoracaceae bacterium, assembly GCA_023151145.1. Lineage (GTDB taxonomy): Bacteria > Bdellovibrionota > Bacteriovoracia > Bacteriovoracales > Bacteriovoracaceae > Bacteriovorax. The sequence goes on from JAKLJM010000009.1 coordinate 9,460, forward strand.
ATAGATTTTTCGGTGAACGATGCTCTGGTGAGCACGCTCCAGTGCTCGCGAGTTCTAGAGCCTTTATTAGTTTTGATACGGTCATGTTTCCCAAAATGCCACTGGCCGCAATGGCTGTAGGTCGTCCCATTGTCGTTTTAGAGACTCAAAAAGAGTCACTTTCAGGAACTGGTGTTCATTATTTAAAAGGTTTCAATCTTAAAGAATTAGGCAGCATTTTAGATCAAATCGATCAGGGGCACGACGATTTTTATGGGCAAAAGATTCGCGCGAATGTGATGAAATATCATGACATTAAATTCAAAGCTGCACTTAAAAGAATTTTAGATAAAGAGCTTGGTTTATCTAATGAACCTTTAAATGCCGATCAATTAATTTCTACTACGCTCTAAACAAGAGAGTAATTCACTTAAATTTGATCCTGTTGAGTTTTGATAGGGACCAAAATGATTGTAGCCTTTTCCGGCTGCTATATGTGGTGTTACACAACGTATATTGGCGTCTTTAAACTTCCCATTAACAATATTGGTTGGATGGGTTGCCGTTGATTTCGTGGTATTTGTTTGAATGGAAAAAGTTTGAATCATTTTATGTACACCACAAAAGGCATTAAAACTTTGCATCGAGCTTCCAATATGATTAATCATTTCTCCACGTGCACCCTTTAAATTAACAGTACAAGTTGGATAAATTTCATTCCATGCCCGAAGACAAGATTGGATATTTCCAGAGCTAGTTGGAGTAAATTGATAAAGACCAATATTTAATTTAGAAGCTTCATCTTGGTAGGGATCTTCATAGAACTTAACTCCCGCAGGTTTGCGGTAATTTGTTGGTGCGTACTTATCGGCAATAGCTTGAGATTTTGCGGAGTCTGCAGTGGATAAGGACTCAGTGTAACCTAAACAACTAAACCATGTACTCCATTCTTTGGCCAAGTCTTCTTTACTTGCTTGATCACCTAAGAGCGCATTTTGTCTAAGGGTATTCATGCGATCAACGAATTGATTAATTTTTAAAATCACAGCACTTGAAGGAATATTCTTACCCAGTGTTTGAGTTAGAGTGCTTGAACTCACAGAACAGAGGGGATGACTCATCAGAGAAACAGGAGCGTAACTTTGTTCGTTATTAGATAGGCCGTAATAACTGGCAATATAACTAACTTTTGAGGGAGTCGTTTCCAACATTCTTTGAACATAAAAACTAATACTCTCTGAGAAGTTGTCGGCTTGGAATTCATTTTCTTTGCATGAATCAACAAAATCATCATTTTCTAAAACACGGCTTTTTGTTAATTCATTTCTTCCTTTTATTTCATCAACTTTTTTTCCTGAAAGTGAAGCAATGTTTTTATATGTATCAATAGGAAGAGGTGATGAAAGATTCTCCGTTGGAGAATTATCGGTAGGTAGAGGTGTTGGCCGAGTTGGTTTTGGCGTCGGCTTTTTACTTCCCATTGCTTTAGTTGCCAAAGGTGCCATAAGTATAGAGATAAAGACTACAAGCTGGATTGAATTTTTTAATGTTATCTTTTTCATAGTTATCCTAACGGTAAAAATGCGTCGGGATATTAGAGAAAAAACAAGAACTTCTTTTGTCGGGTATTGGCGTTTAGGCTTTAATTGAGCAAGTAATGAATATCAGCTAGGCAAGGATCAGACATTTTCATAAAATAATATTAAACTTATAACCAAAAGCGATTTATGAAAATTCAACAAAAGCTCATGCTTGTTCTTCTTTCAATCTTTGGACTGGGCTCACTTATCGCTACTCTTGATTTGAAACAAAAAAATCCTGAAACCATTTTTTTAACGACGAGTTCACTGGATGAATATCAATCTTTTAAAAACCTCGTTCCAGAAAAACAGACTTTGGTTTTAAAAAAAATGATTCCAGCAACGATTAAGACAGTTAGTGACAGGGAAAAATTTCTTAATAATTTTTATCGTGAATTAGAAATATTAAGCGAAAAGTGCCAAGATACATGTGAAGTGATAACTGAAAGAGGATTAAATAAAAAAAATAAAACACATGAGGAGTTACAAAAAAATTTTGATGACTCACTCGTTCTAGAGTCAAAAGATTTTATAGCGGCTATCTTTATAGATGACTTTGAAGTTCAACAAAAAGTCATTCTCCATTCTGCACATAAGAAAGACTATTGGCATCCAGATACCACCAAATGGGCAGGTATATCTTATACTAATTATTTATTAGATCGTTATTCAGAGGCAATTCAAAAGACACTATTTCCGGCCATGTTTATCTTAGGTTTTCTTATCACCTTTTTCTTTATTAATAATTTAGCTGAAGCACTCATTCTTTATTTACCTTGCCTTTATACCGCAGGTTTTTCTCTCTTGGTTTTAAAACGATTAGATGGCCATATGAATATGGTTACGAGCATTATTCCATTGGTTGTTTTTACCATCTCTCTTTCTCTCAGTTATCATATTTTTTATTCTATAAAAGAGTATAAAACGGTTAAGAATTTTCTGATTCATAAATGGAAGCCGATTTTTTTGATGATGTTTACTACGTACGTAGGTTTTTTAAGTTTAATAGTGGCCGAAATTTCTGTTATTCAAAAATTTGGAATGATTGCCGCTCATGTCATTCTTTTTGCCACCTTCTTTATTTTGTATTGGTATAAAATTGTTGAAGAAAAATTAAGTACTAGTAAAAATGAAGGCAGGGTCTTGGTCTTTAAAAATGCCTTTAATAAATCACTTCCAATGACTGGAATCGTCTTTGTTATTTTACTTTCGATCTTATCGGCCATTTATCTTCCTAGAATGTTACCAATCATAACTGATGCCACCTTATACTTTCCCAAATCTTCTCACTTTCGAGAGGATATAGTCGCTGTGACAAAAACAGTTTCAGGTATGCCCATTGCGGACATCGTGATTCATCGAGAGCGTGAATTTGATGCAGATGAAATCTCCAGTATGTTATCGTTAGAAAACAAATTGAAAAAACTTTCACTTTCTCAGCAATATAAACTTTTATCAAATAATCAATTGCTTTTAATGGCCAATAACAAATACTCAGGAGAGTCAACTCTTCCAAGTAGTATGGTTGCCTATTTAGCTTTAAGAAGCCAGCTTCCCTTTTCTTTGCAGGAAAGCTATCCAGTAGAAAAAAAATATAGACTGACACTCTTAGGAGAGCCTCTAAATGTCAAAGAATATTTATCTGATCTAGAAAAAATCGAGTTGTTTTTTAAGAATGAAAAAATTCAATATACGATAAATGGAATGCATCATAATTTAATGACCTCGCAAAATGCCATGATTGACGTGCTATTTAATAGTTTCCTATCAAGTGCTTTTGTGGTTTTTTTATTCTCTGCACTTTATCTGAGATCAGCTAAATTTATTATTTCTTTCATCATCGTCAATTCAGTTCCCATTTTTTTATCGTTTATTTTTATGAAAGTGACGAATTTTTCTATAAATATTGCCACTGTGATGACTTTTTCTATTGCATTAGGTTTATTGGGAGATAGTAGTTTTCATATCATTCATGCTAATCAGCATCCCTTTAAAAGCTATCATGATTATTTGATGGCCGTTTTAATGCCGGTATTGATATCGGGGCTTTTGCTCTTTTTATGTTTTGTTATTTTTGTGGCGAACGACTTTTTACCAATTCGTGAGTTTGGTGGAATAATGGCTTTTATTCTTTGCATGGGAACATTATCAGATCTTTATATTTTACCGAGATTAATTTATGGTAATACAAATCATCGCGAGAGCTATGAAAGATTAATAAAAAGATAGTGAATTATTTGGAGAGGGAAGAATGATTCTTCCCTCTATTTTTTACTAAAACTCAGCAACAAATCCAGCCCCTGCTAACGCCGCTATTCCAAGCATCATGATAGGACGGTGTAACTTACCTACACCTGTTGGATTATGACCTCTTTTGTAATCATTATGTGCCTTAAGTGCAAAGAGTGGTCCAATGATCATCGCTGGCATATGGATAAACGCCAATCTTTTGTGCCATTTGATTTGCTCTGTATCTTCCATCGACTGAGCTTTTGGAGCTGTGATTCCAAAATAAGCAGTCGTAAAATAACTTGCTAGCGTCACACCGGCCGTGATGAGATGCAGATTAAAATTATCAGCATCACTTGCATCCATGCGACCACCTCGAGTACTTCGATCATCATCTACATTTTTTTTAGCGATAAATGCAGTGGCAAAACTTGCAACGGCCAGTGCTAGAGTGGCGTGGGCAGCATGGCGATGAGCTTTTAGGTGATGGATTCTTTTGTTGTTTAATTCTTCACTGTAGTCCTTATCGGCAATTCTAAGATCAAAAAATGAAACTTTTTCACTGTACATTTGTAGGGGATCATTAGTTGCCAAGCCTTCAGCGTGTGTAGTGGTTGTAAGAGTTGTCATGCTTAAAAAAAGACAAAGCAATTTTTTCAAAAACTGTTTTTTCATTAATGTTTTCTCCTTAAAACTATAGTGAGCTTGATTTTATTTTAAATTAATCACACCTTCAATTCTTATTTTTTCCTCAAGTTTTGCGATGGCAATACTTGGGTCAGTGATTCCAGCATCTTTGAAAGAAAAATGTCCATTTAGGATAATTTGAAAGCCTTCATTTGTTTTGATGACTGAGTAAGTTAAAGGAATAAGGATTTCTTTTTTGTTAGCGATCATTTTTATGCTTGTTTCTTGTTTTTCTCCTATTTGAAGTTTTATAGGAGCTATTGCCTCGGCGATAATTTTTTTAGATTCATTTTCGGCCAGGCATTTTGTGTGTAATTTTTCATTTCGTGAAGAGTTATCAGTGTCTAAGCTAATGGTGAGAATCGTGAGAGAAATTGATTGAAGTGTTTGAGTTTTCTGGTCGAAGTCATAGGATAATTCAAAATTTTTAGCATATCCGTCAAAGTCAGTGGAGACGAAACCAAATTTAGTTGATGTTCCCGTGAATTTTAAATAAGGAGTTGATTTTTTCGCTTCATCAAAATTGTTGCGTTCGAATTTTTCACTGACTGTTTTTGCTTGAACAGAAAATGAAACAAAAATGATCAAAATGAGTGATTTAAAAACGTTCATATATTCTCCTAATAAATAAAAGGAATTAGTTTTTTTTTGTTTTTCATTTCTTGATTGTAATCTGGATTTGTCTCAAGTTCGCTTTCTTCTAGTTTTATTCTCTTAGATAAAATCCATAAATTTCCAAGTGAAAAGAAAAGGGCAGTAAAATAACACCCTAAAAGAATGGGAATAAAGAGCAGTTCTAAAATAACTGCTAAATAATTTGGATGTCTAATGATCTTATATAAGCCTTCCTTGATGATTGGTCGGGGAGAGAGGCCATAAATTTTAATTGTCCATAATTCTCTCAGTAGAGAAATTGTATGAAAACGAATAAGCATGGCGATTATCAAAATAATAAAAGCAAAGGTTGCAAGCTCTCCATTTATGAGCTTTCCGTGCCACAGACTTTCACCAATCAATGCAATAAACCACAGGGAGTGAAAAGCACGCATTCTAAAGGAGTCATCAGGGTCAATTTCGATGGCATCAAAATTTTCTATTAAAAAGCGTTCATTCGTTTTATTTAAGACTAATTCTGATAAGCGCTGAATTAGATAAAAAAGAATGATGCCAAAGATATATTGCTTTTCATTGCTCATACATTTCCTATAAATATATTTTAGACAACTTTGATCAAATTAAATTCTGAAGCAAAAGCTGGTCCCATAGCAATCATGACCCCTAGTTCACCACTTCTTAATTTATTATGTTCAAAAGTTCTACGCATAACATCTAATACTGAAACCGATGACATATTTCCTTTCTCTTTTAAACTTTGGTAACTAAATTGAAAGGCAGATTTGTCTGTTTCCGTTACTTCACAGATAGCATCAAGAACCTTCGGGCCACCTGGGTGAGAGATGTAAAATTGGACATCATTCATAGAAAGTTTTTTATTTCCTAAGAACTCTTTTAAGTTTGGTTTTACATTATCTTTTACTATTTGTGGCACATCTCCACTTAGGATAATTTGAAATCCTGTATTGACCACATCCCAGCCCATAATTCGATCTGTTTCTGGATAAAAAAACGATCCTACATCTAATACTTGTAAACGAGCAGTTTTCGCCAATGGATGTTGCTCACCACACATTAAGACGGCTGCACTACCATCAGCAAATAATGAAGTCCCCACTAAGTTTGCCACAGACTGATCTTGGAATTGAAAAGTCAAAGTGCATAATTCCGTTGCCAATAAGATAACAGCTTCATTGGGATAACTTTTTAAATAATCATGAACGCGATTAATTCCGGCAACTCCACCTAAACATCCTAAACCAAAGAGTGGAATTCTTTTTGCTCTTGGGTTTATTTTAAATTCATTCATGAGTCTTGACTCTAACGTTGGAATAGCTAGCCCGGTAACCGTCGTTGAAAATATGGCGCCAATATCAGTTGGGAGTAACTGATGCTCTTTGAATAAATTTTTAACGTTTTTCTTTTGTAGTTCAAAAGCCGTTTCGATCCAGTGATTATTGCGATTTCCGAAATCACCCAGCTTTTCGTAGTCATCTACTTTTAAGGCAGTATGGCGACCTTCAACCGTTGAGCTCTGTGCGAACTGATCGATATACTTCTTTTTTTCTGGCCACATTTTAAAGAGAAAATTTTTAATCTCCTCTTGAGTGGTGTAGGTTTTTGGAAAACTCGTTTTAACATCAATAATATAAGTCATAATTTCCTCTCTTGATTAAGCTTTTTGAAAGAATTTAAAAAATCCTTCAACTGGTGTAAAAATATTTCCAATGATGCCAATAAATACATTGGCACGGTTTTGATTTGCTTTTAGAAAATTGGCGACCAACGTGACAAGAATAGGTTTTCTAATCACAGTTTGAAAAATAGTATTTAAAACATATTTTTGTCTTGTGACACTAATTCTGGCCGATCGATATTCTTTTAAGACATTTTCCAACTGGTCATTTTCAATAAAGGCT